>JAQTYP010000315.1 GCA_028688235.1 Methylomonas sp. | reverse complement strand
TAGCGCATTCGTCAACGAAGATTTGCCGACACCCGATTGCCCGGTGAGCATGCTGGTTTGCGTGGATAATACCTCGCGTAACCGATCTAGGCCTATGTTTTGATTGGCGCTGAGCCTATGCAAGTTATAGCCCAACTTCAGATAGTTTTGTAATTCTTGCTCTACGGAATCCGGGCAGCCCAGATCGATTTTATTCAATGCCAAGGCAGCGTCGATATTGCAGTTTTCGCAGATGGCCAGATATTGATCCAATAACAAAAAATCGCATTCCGGTTCGACGGCGAATACGACGAAAATGGTGTCGATATTGGCGGCCACCGGACGAATTTGGTCACCCCGGCTGGGCCGGTGCAACACCGAGCGGCGGGGGAGTAATTGCTCGATGCGTCCCTGTTCGGGGCTGGATAAGGAAATCAAAACCCTATCGCCGACGACGATCGTGCCGAGTTTACGCAAGGTTTGGCAGAGTATGGTTTGATCGCCTGTCTCTACGGCAATACCCTTGCCGAGGTGGGCGATCACCAAGCCTTCGCTTAGAGCACTCATCAAGCGGATTGCATTTTTTCTTCGATATGGGCAATGCGAATCGCGGCGGGTGGATGGCTGTAATGAAAGGCCGAGTACATAGGGTCAGGCGTCAATGTGCTGGCGTTTTCTTCGTATAATTTGACCAAGCCGCTGATCATTTTACTGCCTTGAGCATGGCGGGTAGCGAATTCGTCGGCTTCGAATTCGAATTTACGTTGAAAATAAGAGCTGATCGGATGCAAAAACGTCGTGAATACCGGCGATACTAGCATGAACAGCAATAAAGCTGCCGCATTGGAGTGTGTGCTGACGCCGAGGCCGTCGAAAAACCAGTTTTGGGTAATCAGCCAGCCCAGCACGGCAAAACTGATTAGAGTCATGACGGATGAGGCTGTCAGCATTTTTATGACGTGCTTGCATTTGAAGTGGCCCAATTCGTGAGCTAAAACCGCTTCCAGTTCTTCCTCGTCTAAGGAGTAAACCAGCGTGTCGAAAAATACGATACGTTTGTTATTGCCTAAGCCGGTAAAGTAGGCGTTGCCGTGACCGGAGCGGCGAGAGCCGTCCATGATGAAAATGCCTTGGCTGTTGAAACCGCAGCGTTCCAGTAGTTTTTGGATGCGGTTTTTCAGGCTGCCTTCTTCCATCGGGGTAAATTTATTGAATAAGGGTGCGATCAGCGTCGGAAACAGCCAACTCATCAATAATGAAAAAGTCATGATGATGGCCCAAGCGTATATCCACCATAGATTACCGATGCTGTCCATGACCCATAAAATTAAAGCCAAAATCGGCATGCCTATGCCCAGGGTTAGTGCAATAGAAATGAGTTGATCTTTGGCGAATTGAGGTAAGGTGTTTTTATTGAAACCGTATTTGTCTTCGATGATGAAGGTTTGGTACAGACTGAATGGAATCTCGACGATAGTCATCAATAAAAAGATGCTGGCAACCGACAAAAGATCCGCCCATATCGGCGATAGCTCAAAAGTAGACCAGAAGTCGAACATCAAGCTGATGCCTCCGCCAAGTGTCAGCAATAGTAAAAACAGCATGCCGATACCGCTGTCGATATCGCCGAGCTTACTTTTCTCGACGGTGTAGTCGGCCGCTTTTTGGTGAGCCGCCAAGCTTACCCGATTGCTAAAAGCTCGAGGTACTTCGCCGCGATGCGCCGAAACATAAGATTTTTGCCGGGCAGAGAGCCAGAATTGGACGGCGTAAGACAAAACGAGCGCAAATAAAAAAATGACTGTAAAGGTATTCATTGCCACAGAAAGATGGAGGGGTTAACAATTAGCGGTACAGAGTAGCTAATGCTACAATTTGCCGCAACCTTAATGTATTAGCAAAACTTTCGACGGAATCTAAATAATGGCTCAGGACGCTGATAACTTGATCTGGATCGATTTGGAAATGACCGGTCTCGATCCGGATAACGATTTGATTATCGAAATCGCTACCGTAGTTACCGATAAAAATCTCAATATTTTGGCCGAGGGGCCGGTATTGGCCGTACATCAGTCGGATGTCGCTTTAGCGGCGATGGATGATTGGAATCAGAAGCATCATGGCGAATCCGGTTTGATTGAGCGGGTTAAGGCGTCGAAAATCGACGATGCTTCCGCCGAAGAGCAAACTCTGGCCTTTTTGAAGGAGTGGGTGCCGCCTAAGGCGTCGCCGATATGCGGTAACAGTATTTGCCAGGACAGGCGATTTTTATATCGTTATATGCCTAAGCTGGAAGCGTATTTCCATTACCGCAATCTGGATGTTTCGACGATAAAGGAACTCGCCGGGCGATGGGCGCCGCAAATCAGGGACGGATTCAGCAAAAAATCCAGCCATAAGGCTATGGATGACATCATGGAGTCCGTCGAAGAGCTGAAATACTATCGGGCAAATCTCTTCAAATTCTAATAGCGCTACTTTAGTCGGCTCGATTCGTAATCGGCCGACTGAGGCCTGTCGCTACGATCGGTTGGTATCTTTTTTCACTTTAGGTAATACATTCACATGCTAGATCCTCGTTTATTCAGAAGCGAACTGGAATCGGTTCAACAACAACTTAAAAGACGCGGCGTCGAGTTCGATACCGATAGCTATCTGGCGTTGGAAAGTCGACGTAAGGATATTCAGGTCAGGACGCAAGATTTGCAAAACGAGAGGAATACCCGGTCTAAAGCGATTGGTCAAGCCAAGGCCAAAGGTGAGGATATTCAGCCTTTGTTGGATCAGGTTCAGGATTTAGGCGATCAACTGAAGGCGGCTGAAAACGAGTTGGGAGAAATCCAGGAGCAATTGAACGTCATCATGGAAGGCGTGCCAAATATATTGGACGAATCGGTTCCGGCAGGTAAAAGCGATGCCGATAATATCGAGATCAGTCGCTGGGGCGAGTTGCCGCAATTTGGCTTTGTGCCGAAAGATCATGTCGATCTCGGCGAGCCATTGGGGATGAATTTCGAGCTGGGCGCCAAAATCGCTAGTGCCCGTTTCGTGGTGCTGACGGGCAAATTGGCTACCTTACAGCGAGCTATTATTCAACTGATGCTGGACACGCATGTCAACGAGCATGGATATCAGGAAGCCTATGTGCCGTTCATGGCCAATGCCGATAGTTTACGCGGTACCGGACAATTGCCGAAGTTCGAGGCGGATTTATTTACCGTCAAAAATGATCCGGCTTTCTATCTGATTCCAACCGCCGAAGTGCCTGTCACGAATATCGTGCGGGACGTCATCGTCGATGCCAAGCAGATGCCGTTAAAATATGTTTGCCACTCGCCTTGTTTCCGTAGCGAAGCCGGTGCTTACGGTAGCGATGTGCGCGGCATGATACGCCAGCATCAGTTCGAAAAAGTCGAGCTTGTGCAAATCGTAACGCCCGAGCAGTCTGCGCAAGCGCATGAGGAGTTGACGGCGCACGCAGAAGCGATATTGAAAAAACTCAATCTGCCGTATAGAAAAGTGCTGTTATGCGCGGGCGATACAGGGTTTTCGTCTGCAAAGACTTACGATCTGGAAGTATGGTTGCCGGGCCAACAAAAATATCGGGAAATATCGTCTTGCAGTAATTTCAAAGATTTTCAGGCGCGACGTTTGCAGGCTCGCTGGCGTAATCCCGAAACGGGCAAGCCGGAATTGGTGCATACCTTAAACGGTTCCGGCTTGGCGGCAGGTAGGACATTGATCGCCGTCATGGAAAATTATCAAAATGAAGATGGCTCAATAACTGTGCCGGAGGCTTTGCGCTCATATCTGGGAGGCATAGAAAAGATTGTTTGATTCGCCGATATGGGTCAGTTTGTTGGGTATTGGTTTTTGATCGAAACCATTTTGCAGTATCATCTGTGTCGATTGTGCAAGGGGCTTGTAATTAATGGATTACATTGATCTATGCGCAATCGGTTTTAAAATAATAATAACGAGGATGCTATGAGCGAAAACCAAACAAATACATTATATGAACGATTGGGCGGTGAAGCCGCGGTAAATGCGGCTGTCGATATTTTTTACGACAAAGTGTTGGATGATTATCGAATTAATCGCTTCTTCGATAAGACGGACATGGAAAAACAGCTCGAGCACCTGAAGGCCTTTATGACTGTGGCTTTTGGTGGTCCCAATGACTATACGGGCCGCTCGCTACGCGATGCTCATGCTCGCTTGGTCAAGATGGGATTAAATGACGAGCATTTTGATATTGTTATGGGGCATTTGGGAGCAACCATGATGCAATTAAATGTTCCCGAAGACTTGATTCAAGAAGCCGCTGCGTTGGTCGAGTCAACCAGGGGCGAAGTCTTAGGGAAATAGCCCGCTTACGTCGGGTCGTTGCGGCAATAGCGACGACTCGATGGTTTCGATGTATCAATCATTTGTGCATTACTGAAAATAATTGCTTGACGCCGAGAATATTTGATGTAGAATGGTCGGCTCTTCGGGGTTGATTTAAACGGCTTCGAAAGCGGTCGATGTAGGCGGGTTTGTTTTTGCTGGTTGAGCTGGATTGGTTTTTGAAAGGCTCTGGAAAATAAATTTGACAGTGATTTAGAATG
>JAQTYP010000314.1 GCA_028688235.1 Methylomonas sp. | reverse complement strand
TGGCCCAAACAAGCCGCTCTGGCGTTTGGCTTGTCGGCCTTGACCGTAGTCCCCATGCTGTTGTTACAGTCCGGGCAGCCCGAGATCACGATGGCTGTTGCTCCAACTCCTGATCTGGTCATTGTGGCGCCAGACGCCGAATCCATGGAAACCGAAACCGTGGTTTACCAGGAAGCGGTCGACGCGATAGACATGCCCGATCCTCTCTGATTTCATTTATTGTCCAGCACAGACACCCTCCGGAGACCTCTTTAATGCACCCCGTAGTAGAAAAAGTCACTCAACAAATCGCCGAACGCAGCAAAGAAAGCCGCGCCGCCTATCTGGCGCGCGTCGACGCCGCCGTTGCCGCCGGGCCGCAACGCAGCAATCTGCCTTGCGCCAATCTGGCGCACGGCTTCGCCGTCTGTTCCGCCGTCGAAAAAGAAGAGCTTTCCCACAGCCCCAAAGCCAATGTCGGCATCATATCGGCCTATAACGACATGCTGTCGGCGCACGAACCTTACAAAGACTATCCGGCTTTGATCAAACAGGCCGTGCGCGAAGCCGGCGGCGTCGCCCAATTCGCGGGCGGCGTACCGGCGATGTGCGACGGCGTCACCCAAGGCATGCCCGGCATGGAAATGTCGCTGTTCAGCCGCGACGTCATCGCCCTTTCCACTGCGATCGGCTTGAGCCATAACATGTTCGACGCTGCATTGTATCTTGGCGTCTGCGACAAAATCGTACCGGGCCTTTTAATCGGCGCATTGAGCTTCGGCCATCTGCCGGCCGTTTTCGTACCGGCAGGCCCTATGACCAGCGGCCTATCCAACAAGGAAAAATCCCGCGCTCGGCAAAAATACGCCGAAGGCAAGATAGGCGAGAAAGAACTGCTGGAATCGGAAGCCAAGTCTTACCACAGCCCCGGCACCTGCACCTTTTACGGCACCGCCAACAGTAACCAGATGATGGTCGAAATCATGGGCTTGCATTTGCCCGGTAGTTCCTTCGTCAACCCGTATACGCCGCTACGCGACGAGCTGACCAAGGCCGCCGCCAAACAGGTGTTGAAATTTACCGCGTTGGGCAACGACTTCAGGCCTATCGCTCACATGATAGACGAAAAAGCCATCGTCAACGCCATCATCGGTTTGCTGGCGACCGGCGGCTCGACCAATCATACGATACATCTGATTGCCATCGCCCGTGCGGCCGGCATCATCATCAATTGGGACGACTTCGACGCCTTGTCCAAGACCATTCCGTTGTTGACCAAGATTTACCCTAACGGCCCCGCCGACGTCAACCAATTCCAGGCCGCCGGCGGCATGGGCTTGTTGATTCGAGAACTGCTGGAACACGGCTTGCTGCACGGCGATATTCTGACCGTAGGCGACCAACGCGGCATGGCTCAATACAGCCAAGTACCGACATTACAGGACGGCGGCTTACGCTGGGTAGAAGGCCCGTCTCAATCCCAAGACCCGGACGTAATTGCCGGCGTGGAAAAACCCTTCGCCGCGGGCGGCGGCCTGCATGTGATGCACGGCAATCTGGGGCGCGGCGTATCCAAAATTTCCGCGGTGGCTGAAACACACCAAGTGGTCACCGCGCCGGCCATGGTATTCGACGATCAATTGGACGTCGTCGCCGCCTTTAAACGCGGAGAACTGGAAAAAGACGTCATCGTAGTACTACGCTTTCAAGGCCCGAAAGCCAACGGCATGCCTGAACTGCATAAGCTGACGCCTGTGCTCGGCGTCTTGCAAGACAGAGGCTTCCATGTCGCGCTGGTCACAGACGGACGGATGTCCGGCGCATCGGGCAAAGTGCCTTCCGCGATTCATATGTGGCCTGAATGCATAGACGGCGGCCCGCTGGCCAAGGTGCGCGACGGCGACGTCATCGTACTGAATACCCAAACCGGCGAAGTCAACGTACAAGTCGACCCCACAGAATTCGATACGCGCGTCCCTGCCGCCAACACGGCTACCGGCCACCATTTCGGTTTGGGCCGCGAATTATTCGGCGCGTTCCGCGCCGCCGCATCCACGGCTGAAACCGGCGCAACCAATTTATTTTTTGTCGATTAAAATAATAACAATGTAGGTCGGGTTAGCGTAACCGCTTGTACCCTATGGGTATAACCCGACAATCAATGCATTCAATGTTGGGTTACGCTACGCTAACCCAACCTACACTACCCACCAGAGATAATAACAATGAGCGTAACCATCAAAGAAGTCATGACTACCTCGCCGGTAATGCCGGTCATGGTCATCAATCACGTCGAGCACGCCGTACCGCTGGCCAACGCGCTGGTCGCCGGCGGCCTGAAAGTGCTGGAAATCACGCTGCGTACCCCGGTAGCGCTGGAGTGCATTCGCCGCATCAAGGCCGAAGTACCCAATGCGATCGTCGGCGCCGGTACGATCATCAACACCCAGACGCTGGATCAAGCGCTAGCCGCCGGCGCCGAATTCATCGTCAGCCCCGGCATCACTCCCAGCCTGCTGGAGGCATCCTTATCCTGCGGCGTACCGGTTTTGCCAGGCGTCGTGACCCCAAGCGAAGTGATGCGTCTATTCGAAAAAGGCATCACGGCCATGAAATTCTTCCCGGCCGAGGCCGCCGGCGGCATCCCCATGCTGAAATCCATAGGCGGCCCCTTGCCGCAAGTCACGTTCTGCCCGACGGGCGGCGTCAACCCCAAAAACGCACCTGAATATCTGGCCCTGAGCAATGTCGCCTGCGTCGGCGGCTCGTGGATGGCGCCAGCCGATTTGGTCGACGCCGAAAATTGGGCCGAGATCGCCCGCCGCGCCGCAGAAGCGGCTATTCTTAAAAAATAAGCCCAAGCCCATGCACCGGAGTGCATGGGCACGTTTGCGCCGTTCAGGCGTTCGGCGAATATCGGGTCGGTCATTTCGTTTTTTTGACCTTTGCTTTTGGCAACCGTCCGACGACGATAGCCTTGTCAATTTCAACTTTTTTCTTCCCTCGTGCGGATACATCGCTGATACAGCGAATGTCCGTCCGAAATTCATTGATCCCCAACTCCATTGTCTGTCGACTCCAACCCAGCACATCCTCGGCTTTACGTGATTTCCCTTCCAGCAGGATATGCACAACATCAGCCATCGCCTGTCGTCGATATTCATAAGGAATTTGTTCCATCAGACGGATAATCAATACTGGAAGTTGCAGTCAATCCATTTTCGCTGGTGACGGCCGCTTATTTACAAACGCGACAAACCCGGCATAATGATCAGGCGCGTTATCGAGCCAAGTGGGGCTTGGTTCGTTTGCTGTATTGGCAAGACTGGGGATAAGCAACTCATAATTGATTTTTTTGCGCAAGTCCTCTGTGGGAGCGACGCTACCGCGATGACTTTCACAGTATTTTTTAAAACAAATCTTTTTATCCTGTTGGAGGACGAACAATGAGCGGCAAGGTTGCACTTATCACCGGCATCACCGGTCAAGATGGCTCGTATCTAGCTGAGTTTTTATTGAGCAAAGGTTACGAGGTTCACGGCATCAAGCGCCGAGCTTCGCTGTTCAATACCGGCCGCATCGATCATATTTACGAAGATCCGCATGCATCCGCCCCCAAACTGAAACTGCATTACGGCGATTTAACCGATACATCCAATTTAACCCGCATCTTGCGCGAAGTACAGCCGGACGAGGTTTACAATCTTGGCGCACAAAGTCATGTAGCGGTTTCTTTCGAATCACCGGAATATACCGCCGACGTCGATGCCATCGGCACTCTACGCTTGCTGGAAGCGATTCGCTTTTTGGGTCTGGAGAAAAAAACCCGCTTTTATCAGGCCTCCACGTCGGAGCTGTTCGGCCTGGTGCAGGAAATTCCGCAGAAAGAAACCACGCCGTTTTATCCCCGCTCGCCTTATGCTGTGGCCAAGTTGTATGCTTACTGGATAGTGGTCAATTACCGCGAGGCCTACGGCATTTACGCCTGCAACGGCATTTTGTTCAACCACGAATCCCCTCGCCGCGGCGAAACCTTCGTGACCCGCAAGATCACTCGCGGCCTGTGCAATATCGCTACCGGTCTGGAAGATTGTTTGTACATGGGCAGCATGGATTCGTTGCGAGACTGGGGCCATGCGAAGGATTATGTGGAAATGCAGTGGTTGATGCTGCAACAGGACAAGGCCGATGACTTCGTGATCGCCACCGGCGTACAGTATTCGGTGCGACAATTCATCGAGAAAGCCGCCAGCGAACTCGGCATAGGCTTGCGCTGGGAAGGCCAAGGCGTCGACGAAATAGGCCTTATCTCGTTCATCAACGGCGACAAGGCGCCGAGTTTAAAAGTAGGCGATGTCATCGTTCGGATCGACCCGCGTTATTTCCGCCCAGCGGAGGTGGAAACGCTGCTAGGCGATCCGACCAAGGCCCGCGAAAATCTGGGCTGGGTACCTAAAATTACGTTGGATGAAATGGTGGCGGAAATGGTGGCCTGTGACCTGGACAGTGCACGGCAACATGCCTTGTTAAAACGCAACGGGTACGTCGTTGCGGTAAGCAGGGAGTAATATTATGCAACTGACTGGCAAGGTATATATAGCCGGCCATCGCGGCATGGTCGGCTCGGCGATCGTG
>JAQTYP010000313.1 GCA_028688235.1 Methylomonas sp. | reverse complement strand
CGATGACCACCACGCTGATTGCGGTTTATGCGCCTATCGGTTTCATGGGCGGTCTGGTTGGCACCTTGTTTACCGAATTTGCTTTTTCATTGGCTGGTGCGGTGTTGATTTCCGGCGTGGTGGCCTTGACTTTGTCGCCCATGATGAGCTCCAAAGTATTGAAGGAAGCAGGGCATCCAGGTCGTTTCGAGCAAGCCGTCGAAGGCTTTTTTACCGGTCTGGCCAATCTGTACCGTCGTTTCTTGCATAAGGTACTGGAATATCCTGCCGCCATTGCCGTGTTCGCACTGCTGGTCTTGGTCAGTATTTATTTCATGTTCCTGTTGTCGAACAAGGAGCTGGCGCCAACCGAGGATCAGAGTATCCTGTTCGCGATTGCCAGCGGGCCGCAGACTGCAACCTTGAATTACAACGAAACCTAAGCCCGCGAGTTGCTCGAGCAATTCGAATCCGTCCAGGAATATAAGGAGTGTTTTTTGATCATGGGTTTCGGTCGCGACACCAGTCGGGTATTCAGCGGATTCAAGTTGCCGTCGACTTTCGAGCGTACGCGCACGCAATCCGAGATTCAGCCTGAATTGCAGGCCAAAGTGGGACAAATCGCCGGTTTTCAAACGGCGGTAGTGCCAAGGCCTAGCTTGCCGGGTTCCGGCGGTGGTCTGCCTTTGCAGTTCGTCATGGTGACCGATGCCGATTACACGGTATTGGATCAGGTTGCCGATCAGGTGTTAAGCACGGCCATGCAAAGCGGACAATTCGCCTTTTTGACCAAGGAAGTCAGCTTCGACCGTCCGCAGACCACCTTGGTGATAGACCGCGACCGTGCGGCCGATTTGGGCATAGACATGAAGGATATAGGTCGAAATTTGGCTACGCTGTTGGGCGGGCAATACGTAAACCGGTTTAGTTTGCAAGGCCGTAGCTATAAGGTAATTCCGCAAGTCGACGACGCGGCGCGTATCGATGTCGGCAAACTGGATGGCTATTATTTGCGCACGGCTTCGGGCGGCCAGGTTCCGCTGTCGTCGCTGCTGACCTTGAAAGACTCCGTGGAGCCGAGTAAACGCACGCAGTTTCAACAACTTAACAGTTTGACCCTTAACGGTCTGATGCTACCCGGCGTAGGCTTGGGCGATGCGATGGCCTATATGGAACAGACCGCCTCCGAGCTTTTTCCGCGCGGCTTCAGTTACGATTACACAGGGGAGTCGCGCCAATACGCCCAACAAGGAAGCGCGTTGATACTGACTTTCTTCATGGCATTGCTGATCATTTATCTGGTTTTGGCTGCGCAGTTCGAAAGCTGGCGAGATCCCTTGATCATATTGATTTCCGTTCCGCTATCGATTGCTAGCGCGCTGGCTTTCATCATGCTGGGTTTTGCGACGATTAATATCTACACCCAGGTCGGACTGATCACGTTGATAGGTCTCATCGCCAAAAACGGTATTTTGATCGTCGAGTTTGCCAATCAGTTGCAAATGCATAACGGACTTTCCAGGTTCGAAGCGGTGGAACAGGCCGCCACGATCAGGCTGAGGCCTATCCTGATGACCACGGTGTCGATGATAGTCGCGATGATACCGTTGTTACTGGCTTCAGGACCCGGTGCCGCCAGCCGCTTCGATATCGGCTTGGTGATCGCCAGTGGTTTGGGGATAGGCACTATATTCACGCTATTCGTGGTGCCGGCGTTTTATTTGCTGTTGGCGCGCGATCGCCAACAAGCGTGAGGTAAAACGTGCGCCGAGTAGAAATCGCTTGGGCTAAAGAACACTTGGCTACGGTTGCGCGGATATGTGCCACAAAATCGTCCTCGGTTCGGGGATCGCCCAATGTCGGGCGGACGATTTCGTCAGCCACTTCAAAATTGGCTATCAGGGTTTATTCCGAATTCCCGGCTTTCAAGCCATATTTATTGAGCTTATACCAAAGTGTGCGTTCGCTGATTTTCAGCAGGCGTGCCGCTTTGGCTTTATTGCCTGAGGACTGGGCCAGTGCCTTGGTCATCAATCTTTTTTCCAGCTTTTCCACGCTTGCATCCAAATCCAGGTCCTCATGTTCATCGTCGGCGGGTGGCGAGTTTACAGAGAGTTGTTTCGACATTATTTCCTGCGGCAAATGCCGGATGCCGATTTCGCCGCCCTGGCTCAACACTACGGCTCTTTCCATCATGTTTTCCAGTTCGCGGACGTTCCCCGGCCAAGCGTAGGCCATTAATGCCCGGGCGACTTCATCCGGCAGTTTAAAATCGCCGCCGTTCAGCGATGTTCGGTATTTCTTGATGAAATGACGTGCGAGCAACGGTATATCCTCCTGCCGTTCCCGCAACGGCGGCAGTTGAATGCCTAACACGTTAATGCGATAGTAAAGGTCCTCGCGCAAGCGATTTTCTCGAACCGCACCGAGCGGGTCGCGGTTGGTCGCGGCGATAACGCGGATATCGACTTCGATGCTGAGATTACTGCCCAATCGGTCGATACGGCTTTCTTGGAGCACCCGCAGCAGTTTGGCTTGCAGAGCAAGGGGCATTTCGGTAATTTCATCCAGAAACAGCGTGCCTTGATGCGCCAATTCGAACTTGCCGACCCTATCCTTGTGAGCGCCGGTAAACGCGCCGCGCACATAGCCGAATAACTCGCTTTCCAGAATCTCGGCGGGAATCGCGGCGCAATTGATAGGCACGAACAAGCCGCTACGCCCGGAGTTGCTATGAACCGCACGGGCGACCAATTCTTTTCCGGTTCCGGTTTCGCCGATGATGAATATACTGGCCTTACTAGGCCCGGCCTGGCGGATCAGATCATAGGTTTTCTGCATGGCAGGGCATTGACCGATGAATTCGCCCCAGCCTTTGTTCATTTCGTCGCGCAGAAATTCATTCTCCTGATGCACTCTACGGACATCGAGCGCGCGGCGAATGACCATTTCTACTTGCTCGACATCCAGCGGTCGGATAATGAAGTCGAATGCGCCGAGTTTCATGGCCGCGACCGCGTTTTCGACAGTGCCGTAGGCCGTCACGACGATAACAGGGAAAGTATGGCCTTTGCGGCGTATCTCGGTTAACAACTCCAATCCGCTCATGCCCGTCATGTTAAGGTCGGTAATCAATAGATCCATTGGCCCGCCGCGCAACAGGTTCAGGGCCGATTGTCCATCGGCTGCGGAAAACACTTCGCAGCCAAGTTTGCGCAATAAAATTTCCAGTACGCGCCGGGCGTTGGGCTCATCGTCGACTACCAGGACACGCGATCCGTTCAGCATATTTTATGTTCCTGAGTAAAAGGTAAAAACAGTGTAAAACAGGCTCCGCCCAGGCTACTTTTACCGGCGGAAATACGTCCTCCGTGGACGGAAACGATTTGTTGGGTGACGGTTAATCCTAAGCCGATGCCGCCTTCGCGGGTAGTAAAAAACGGATCGAAAAGGCGTGCGCAATTTTCTGCCGGGATGCCCGGGCCATTATCTTCTATCGTGATTTTTACCGACTCGCTGCCTGAACAATCGGTATGAACCCGTATCCGGCCGTTTGCCGGAATGATTTGAATCGAGTTCAGTATCAGGTTCAGGAAGACCTGGACTAATAGCTCCTGATCGCATTCGATTATCGCGCCATGTTCGGTAGACCAATCGATCTGTAGCGATTTTTTTTGCGCCTGCGTGGCAAGCAGGTCGATAACGCGCCCAATGATTTTATGCAGGTCTTGCGGCTGCATGTTGGGCTGGCGCGGACGGGCGCAATCCAGTAGCGTGCTGATCAAACGGTTCAGGCGGGTGCTTTCGTCCACAATCATTTGTGTCATTTCCAGGCCTTCCGGGCTTAGCGCTGTCTCCCATTGCAACATTTGCGCGGTGGTTTGCAATATGCCCAGCGGGGTGCGCACTTCATGCGCCATGATCGCGGCCATCTCGCCGACGACGGCCAATTTAGCGGCGTGGACAACTTGTTGCCGGGAGCGTTCCAGATCATCGATCAGCTGCCCAAAGGCCGAACTCAGTTCGCGCACTTCCTGCGCGCCGGATACGACGGGACTGATGCAGTCAGATGACTTCTGAAAACAGCGAACCCATCCGGTTAAATCCAGCAACGGTTTGGCGACGCGTCCAGCTACCCATTGCGCGACGCCGCTGGCGATCAATGCCGTCGTGATAAAGGCGGCGAAAAACAGCCACCACAACGCCCAGATCGGTTGAAATGCCTGTTGGGTGGACTGGATAACCAGCAATGACCAGCCCATGTTCGCGTAGTCCTGATAACCTTTCGATACCGCATAGCCCACCAATACCTGTGAATCGGTCAGCGGCTTGCCGGTATGAACGGCGATACCATTGGCTTCTTGGAGCCTCCAGCTGGCAAAGGTATCGGCCAACAGCAGCTTTTGCTCGCGCGCTGTCGCAGAGGAGGCGATTGTCCGGCCATCCGCATCCAGCAAGATGACGAAGCGGTCACCCGAGTCGGAATGACTGGCTTGGTCGAACAATCTAAAAATTTGCCTAAGGTCGAACACGCCATAAAGCTGGCCGATGTCGCCGGATGCATAGCTATCGTGCACCGGGGCGCGGATGAATAGATCAGCCTGCTGATAAGGGGGTTCTAATTTCAAGGTTTCGAGGAAGACTTCCCCGTGCGGTAC
>JAQTYP010000312.1 GCA_028688235.1 Methylomonas sp. | reverse complement strand
CAGAAGACTGGCACACGAGATCAAGAACCCCTTGACCCCCATCCAGTTGTCCGCCGAACGCCTACAGCACAAGTTAGCCAAAGAGCTATCCGAAACTTCGGCCGAATTTCTGCAGCGTGGCACCCGCACCATCGTGCAACAGGTCGAAGCCATGAAACGCATGGTCGACGATTTCTCGGAATACGCCCGCCCCTCCAAGAAACAGGTGGAAAAAATCAACTTGATCGACTTGATACTGGAAGTCCTGTCGCTGTATCAGCCATCCGGCATCGTTTTCAGTTCTTCTTTCGTCACCCGCCGCGTCATCGTCGACGCCGATCCGGTCAGCATACGCCAGGTTTTGCACAATTTGATCAAAAACGCCCAGGAAGCGACCGCAGGTTCCTGCCATATCGATATTAAAATCAGCAAGGCCATGCGCAATAATGCCGAATATGTCGAACTCGGCATTTACGACAACGGCAGCGGCCTGCCGGTCGATCAAATCGAAACCCTGTTCGAACCCTATGTAACCACCAAAGCCAAAGGCACGGGCCTTGGCCTTGCTATCGTCAAGAAAATAATCGAGGAACATGGCGGGGTCATTTGGGTCGATACGTCATATAATACCGGTGCTGGTTTCGTCATCCAGCTACCGGTCTTTGAATTTGGAAACAGTGCATGAATAAACAAGCGCCTTACATATTGGTCGTCGACGACGAACAAGACATCCGCCAACTGGTTTCGGAAATTCTCGAAGATTAAGGCTATGAGGTAGCGATGGCGCAAAATGCCGCCGAAGCGAAGCGCCTTAAAAACGAACGCTCGCCTCATCTGATATTGCTGGATATCTGGATGCCGGATTGCGACGGCATCACCTTGCTAAGAGAATGGGTATCCGAAGACGAATCGTTATGCCCGGTCATCATGATGTCCGGCCACGGTTCGGTGGAATCGGCCGTCGAAGCCACCCGGCTCGGCGCCTACGATTTCCTGGAAAAACCGCTGTCGCTGGCCAAGCTGCTGTTAATCGTGGAGCGCGCATTGGAAACCAGCTCCTTACAACGGGAAAACGCCGGCCTGAAGCAGCAGCTGATGATAGGCGTCGACCCGGTCGGCAAAAGCGTCGTAATCGAACGCACCAAGGATAAGGTCAAGCGCCTGGCCCAACACGACACCCGCGTGCTGTTCGTCGGCGAAGCCGGCGTCGGCAAGGAAATGTTCGCTCGCTATCTGCACAACAACAGTCCGCGCCGGGACGGCCCGTTCGTCGACGTATCGGTCGGCAGTATTGCGCCGGAAAACGCCGCCGTGGAATTTTTCGGACGGGAAGACGGCGGCAGAGTCTACCGCGGCCTGTTGGAACAAGCCCATAGGGGCACATTATTCCTGGGTGAAATCGGCGGCATGGATCCCGAAAACCAGGCCCGCCTGCTCAGCGCGCTGGAATCCAGTTCGTTTTTGCGCGTCGGCGGCAGCCAAAGCGTGCGAGTCGATGTCCGCGTCGTCGCATCCACGCGCATGTCGTTGGACGAGGAAGTCAACCAAGGTCGTTTCCGCCAGGATTTATATTACCTTTTGAACGAGGTCACGCTGGAGGTACACCCTCTGCGCGACCACAGCGAAGATGTGCCAGGCCTGTTGAATTTTTATGTCGACCACTTCGTCGTGCACGAAAAACTGCCGTTCAGACGCTTTTCCATGGCCGCGCAAAATTATCTACGCAATTACAGTTGGCCGGGTAATGTTCGTGAATTACGGAATCTGGTTCAGCGCCTGATGATATTGGGCGCCGGCGACGATATCGAACTGGACGAAGTCAAAACCGCATTAGGTTCGATCGCCGAACAACCTAAACTCGGTGCCAATGTTCCGGAATTTTTCAATTTGCCGCTAAAGGAAGCTCGCGACCACTTCGAGAAATCCTACCTGGAATATCATTTCGAAAAAAACGCCGGCAGCGTGGCAAAACTAGCCTCGGCCATAGGCATGGAACGCACCCATTTGTACCGAAAACTGCATTCCCTTAAAATTAAACTCTAAAATGACTTGAAGTTAGCGCCTGGTTTAAGTAGAATCCTCGTTCTTTATACATGGCCTCAACAGAATTGAAGAAGCAAAGATGAAAACATTTAGTGCAAAGCCCGCAGAAGTGAAGCGCGATTGGTACGTGATTGATGCAGAAGGAAAGACGCTAGGTCGCCTTGCTACTGAAATTGCACGACGTCTTCGCGGCAAACACAAACCAGAATATACACCGCATGTCGATACCGGCGATTACATCATCGTCATCAATGCCGAGAAAGTAGGCGTCACCGGCAACAAAGAAACAGACAAAATGTACTACCGTCATACCGGATATGTCGGCAACATGAAGTCCGCCTCTTTGGGCAAGCTGAGACAGACTTTCCCCGATCGCATCATCAGCACCGCGGTACAAGGCATGCTGCCTAAAAACCCATTAGGCCGCGCCATGTTCAAAAAATTAAAAATTTACGCAGGTTCCGAGCATGGTCACCAAGCTCAGCAACCTAAAGTTTTAGAACTCTAAGCAGGTAGATAGTTTATGGCAGCTCAATACTACGGAACCGGTCGTCGTAAAAGCTCTGTGGCACGCGTTTATGCCACTGTCGGCACAGGTAAATTCACCATCAACAATCAACCTGTTGAACAATACTTCGGTCGCAAAACCGATGAGATGATTGCTAAACAACCACTGGAATTGCTGGAAAAAACCAGCGAATTCGACGTCAACATCTTCGTCAAAGGCGGCGGCCCATCAGGCCAAGCCGGAGCTATTCGCCATGGCCTGACCCGCGCCCTGATCGAGTTCGACGAAAACGTCCGTTCTCCTTTGAGAAAAGCCGGTTATGTCACTCGTGACGCACGCGAAGTTGAACGTAAAAAAGTCGGCTTGCATAAAGCGAGAAAACGTCCTCAGTACTCAAAACGTTAATCCTTTTTACAAGGAACGACAAAAAGCCGCTTTCGAGCGGCTTTTTTATTGCCCTATCGCGGACGAAATGCTTTTTCAAGAATAAAAACTGCTCGATCGCCCGAATCGATAACAGTACAGCTTTAAGGCCGATTGCCCTACGCCTACAACCGAAGCAACCGCCCTATTCGGCAGAGGAAAACTCGAGGACACCAGCAAGCCTGTTTTGGCATTGATTTCGTTTTGGCATTTTTCGTCGAGGCGTTGCATCACGCTCGGAGACAGAAAGGCGAATACGATATCGTAGCCCTCTAAACAGCAGCTCCAAAAGTCCTCCCTCCGCACCGTTATATTATTCAACTGGCGGCAACGCCAAGACAATATCAGATAAGGGATAGGCGCCCGCTCAACGGCTGTAATTTTTAAGTTGGGAAATTGCTTGGCAACAGGGATCACGACACTTCCAACGCCCGCCCCCAAGTCTATCAAGCTTACCGCCCCCTCCCTTTCAATAACCCCGGCTAGCTCATCGCCGACCGCTACCGAAGACAAGAACAAAGGCACATCGCCCTTGGCACAACCCCAAAAAACCGATAGCAACAGAGAAAACCCCAATAGATAAATCCACGAGGGCAGATTCAATGCGCTAGCCAGAAACACCGCCGGCAAAAACGCCAAATGAACGGGCAACCACCACACAGGTTGCCGCACCCACCGTGATAAGACGGCAGCCAGCAGTGGCTGCAATCCCAAAAATCCGCCTGGAAACGACAAATAGCTACAGAAAGACTTAAGTAGAATCGCCAATAAGCATGCCAATAGTTGGCAAGCCAGCGCATTTGCTATTTGCACCGGGAATCGGACCTAGTTTTAAGCCGTGAAAATGCCATTGCCCGATCTTTCGATTATTTAATGCCCAACTTGTTCGACCGAACTTTCCGGAGGATAGACCTTGTTTATGGTTTCATCGATGTCCACGCCTTCGTGAATGACCATGTTTTCGGTCTTTTTATTCATTACGATAATGGAAATACGCCGGTTCATAGGGTCGTTCGGATTATCGAGGACATAGGGTATGCTGGAAGCCAAACCCACGACGCGCAATATCTTTTCTTCGGCCAAACCACCTTCATTCAACTCACGGCGGGCAACATTGCCACGATCGCAGGACAACTCCCAGTTGGAATAGCCCAACGCATTCTTAGGATAGGGCAAGGCGTCGGTGTGGCCATTGATGCTCACCTTGTTAGGCAATTCGTTGATCACAGGCGCCAATTCGCGCAGTATCATCTTGGCGTATTCTTCTATTCCCGAGCTGGCCAATTTGAACATCGGCCGATTCTTCGCATCGACAATCTGAATTTTCAGCCCTTCCGGCGTCGTTTCCAGTCTGATTTGATCCCGATACTCGGCCAACCTGGCATTGGCATTCAACATAGCCTCAATTTTTTCTTGGAGCTTTTCCAGCTGGATTTTTTCCTGTGCTTCGGCCAGTTTTTCGATATCTTCCGGCTTAGCCGGAGCAGCCGCATCTTGCCCCAGATGCACGTCTCCCTTATCTTTTGAGCCGAGATCGGAACCTCCTCCTTGAATGATATTATCGCGACTGCCAGGACCTTCTCCCGATGGCGCGATTTTGACCCCGACCGGATCCTGAAAATATTCGGAAATGCCTTTTTTGGTGGCATCATCGGTAGAACCCAATAGCCACATCAACAAGAAAAATGCC
>JAQTYP010000311.1 GCA_028688235.1 Methylomonas sp. | reverse complement strand
CATGCGGATGTCCAGTATCGCCATGTCGGGTTTGTTGTGCTCCACTGTGATACGCGCGGCGGCCGCATCCTCGGCGGTTTCCACGCTGTATTGGGTGCCGAAATATTCAAAAGCGATTTCTCTCAGGTCCTGTTCATCGTCGACAAACAGCAGTCGGGGTAGGGACGTCATGGCCAAAGCCTCGTATAAAGGGGGATGGCGCTTCATTATCCCGGTAAATTTCCGAGAAGTCAGCGATTGCAACAATTGAAACAATTCGCCGGGGTTTTGCAACCCATGCAACCCGGCGGAAACTCGTTTGAAACACCAAGCAACGATAATGCCGGGGATTTCTTACCGGCAAGCTCGCTGACGATAACTGCTACCATAAGGCCATGACCGTATCCTCCGCCAAACCGCTACCCTTCAAACTGACGCCGCCGTCGGCCGAGCGCTGCGTGCCGCGTCCGCGCTTGTTCGAGAAACTGGACGGCGCCGGGCGGCTGGCATGGATTGCGGCGCCGGCAGGCTCTGGCAAGACCTCGCTGGTCAGTGCCTGGCTGAAGGCGCGGGATTTTCCGGCGCTGTGGTACCACGTCGACGCCGGCGATGCCGAGCCGGCGGCGTTTTTCGCCTACTTGGGACAGGCCGCTTCGGTCTTCAAAGACGGCGAATCCCTGCCGCCGTTGACGCCGGAATATGCGCTGGGCTTGCCGGCGTTCGCCCGCAACTTCTTCCGCCGCCTGTGGCAAACCGGCTGCCGTTTGCTGGTGCTGGACGACTACCACGACCTGCCGGCCGATGCCGCCTTGCACGACATGCTACGCCACGGCCTGGAGGAAACACCGGCCGATTGCCGGGTCGTGGTGGTCAGCCGCAACGAACCGCCGGCGCAATGGGCGAGACTGCGCTTGAGCGGCGCGTTTTCCCGGTTCTGCTGGCGGGATCTGCGCCTGGACGACGGCGAGTGCCTGGCGATGGCGCAAGGCCGGCTCGGCGACGGCGAAATCGACGGCGAACGGGCCGCGCTGCTGAACCGGCGCATAGCCGGCTGGGCGGCAGGGCTGGTGCTGGCGCTGGAGCACGGCGACGCGGACGGCGGCGAGCGGCTCGCCGACGATCCCTTGTTGTTCGATTTCTTCGCCGCCGAGATTCTGGCCGGCCTGAATGCCGAAGCGCGCGAGTTTCTGAGGCTTTGTGCCTTGCTGCCGGAGATACGCCCGGACGCCGCCGCCGAGTTAACCGGTCGCGCCGACGCCAGCGCCCGGCTGGAAGATTTGGTGCGGCGCAACCTGTTTACCGTTCGCCATCGCGCCGGCGGTGGCGACAGTTACGAATTCCGTCCCTTGTTCCGCCAATTTTTGCTGACCGACGCCGCCGGTCCTGAGTCGACCGCGCGGGCCGCCTCGGTGCTGTGCCGGCACGGCGATTTCGAAGCCGGTATCGCGCTGTTTCAGGCGCTCGGCGATTGGCCGGCGATGGCCGATGCCCTGCTGGCCTTGGCGCCGCAACTGCACGCGGCCGGCCGGCTGGCCGCCTTGTCGGCCTGGCTCGATGTCCTGCCGGAAGCGGAACTCGAGCGCCGGCCATGGCTGCGTTATTTCCAGGGCGCCTGCCGCTTGCCGATCGATCCGGCCGGCGCCCGAACGTATTACGCGTCGGCGTTCGCCGGCTTCGATGCCGAGGGCGACGCCTTGGGCAGTTATTCGGCATGGATCGCGGTTTGCGCCAGCTTCATCTTTGCCTTCGGAAATATCGCCGCCGCCGACCCTTGGTTGGCGGCCTTGCCCGCGTTACGCCAACGCTATCCGGACTTTCCCGATCCGGAGCTGGAAGCCGGCGTACTGACCTTCTCGCTGTTCCTGCCCACCCTGCGCCATCCCGATACTCCCGGATTGGAAGCCGTCGCCTTGCGCCTGGAGGATTTGCTGCCCGGCATTCGCGACGCGCAACTCAAGGTTGCCGCCGCCTCCAACCTATTGATGTATTGGCTGGGAACCCGTGGCGACAACCTGCGCGCCGAACGCCTGACCGCGCGTTTCGCCGCCGACGGCCTGGGCGAGGCCACGCCACCGCTGGTGCGGCTGATGTGGGAAACCATGCATGCCTTCCATCATTGGCTGAACGCAGACATCGCCGGGCTGGACCTTGCCTTGCGGCGCGCGCTGAGTTTCGCCGAATCCAGCGGCGTGCGCATCCTGGACAGCTATTTCACCCTGCAAACCGTGCTGATTCCGGCATATACCGGCGACCGGGAAGGCGTCGCCGCCGCGCTGGCCGGCATGGCGCCGTACATGGCGATGCCGCGTAGCTACGACGCCTTTCAATACCATTTTCTGCGCCTGCTGGAAGCCAGGGCCAGCGGCGACGATGGCGCGGTCGTCGATGCGGCGCGGGAAGTCGAACGCTATGCCGCGCGCACCGAAATTCTGTCCTGCGCCCTGTACGCCATGTTGGCGGCGGCCTGGCGATGTTTGGCCGAACAGGATTCGGCCGGCGCCTTGCTGGAGCTGGCGCGGGCCAAGGCCGCCGCGCCGGGCTGCGGTTCGGTGACCGCGCATTGGGACGTGTTGTTCGCCGAATTGGAATTGGCCGACGCGCGCGGCGGCGAGGATGGCCGGCAAGCGCTGGCGGCGTTTTTCGCCTTCGGCCAGCGTTACGGCCTGCTCAATGCCTACGGCATCCATTGGCGGCGCCCGGCGTTGGCCGATTATTGCCAGAAAGCCCTGCAACAAAACTTGGCGGCCGATTACGTGCGGCGCCTGATTCGCGTGCACGGTTTGTTGCCGGAACGGCCGCCGCCGCAAGCGGACGCTTGGCCTTGGCCGGTGCGGATTTACACGCTGGGCCGCTTCGAAATCCAGCTCGACGGCAAGGCGCTGAGCTTCTCGGCCAGCCGGGTACCGGTCAAACCCCTGGAATTGTTGAAGGCGCTGATCGGTTTCGGCGGCCGCGACGTCGCCCAGGAAAGTCTGGCCGACGCCTTATGGCCGGACGCCGACGGCGACGCCGCCAGACGCACGCTGCACACCAATCTGCACCGCCTGCGCGCCTTGCTCGGCGAAGACAGTTTGACGGTTCGCGACGGCCGGATCAGTCTCGACGCCCGACGCTGCTGGTGCGACGCAGCCATCGTCGAAACCCTGGCCGCGTACCCCGGCCACTGCGCTTGCGCCGATCCCAGCCGCTGCCCGCTGCCGCCGCCGGGCGAATTTTTGCCGCTGGAACCCGCTTTGCCCTGGCTAAGCGAGGCGCGCGCCCGAATCGAACGCCGCCGGCGGGAAGCAATTGCGAAATGTCGAAGGGAAGGGCTACGCCGTTAGGTTGGACAGAAACGTCGATCCGGTAGTAGTCGCTGGAAGTCGCGCCGTTGCAGCCTATCGTTAAATCTGATTCAATGGCAAGGGGTTGAACAATTTCGGACGTTGTTACTTATCGTCGATGATATATGGAAACTTTTTAATTACTTGTTAGAGCTTTCAGACCGCTATGCCGACATTTCCAACTATGACAAATACCGACTGGCTGACACTTGCACTTGTCCTCATCACAGCGTTCTACGCTTGGGCTACACTCCAAATCCTTCGTGCAAACCAATCCATGGTTTCAACGATGAGAGAACAACAAAATGCTGCAATGCGCCCATACATACTCATATCAACGAGCGTTAGAACAGGGACGCAGCTTTTATATCTTTCTATCAAAAACGTGGGAAAAACAGCAGCTCTGAACTTGAAGCTCTCCCTAGACAAAAGCTTCTATCAACTTGGCGAAAAACGTGAGGAACGCAATATTGCCAACAGCGCTGCGTTTTCGCGTGTCATCGATAGCTTGCCACCCGACGGGCAACTCCTTTTCCTGTTGGGTAATGGTCCTACGCTCTACGGCGGCTCGAATACTGAAGAACTCTCGCCACTACTATTTCAAGTCACCGCCAATTACATGTCAGGCTCCGAGTCAATATCAGAGACTTCGATTGTTGATCTCCGTCCATACATCAACACAGACGTTCCGCATGACCCCATCGTCGAGGAACTCGGAAAGCTACGTGAAGAATTCAAGAAGCTATCCAAGGCACTGGAGAAAACGCTCTAACATTGCGGTCGAGAGGGACGCTTCGCCAAAAAGCGTGGCTCCGCGCCCCTCACCTTTACGTTAAACACAAGCATGAATACGCAGCAAATCGGAAAAGCCGGAGAGTTATTAGTTCAATATCAACTATTAAAACTGGGTATTGAATCTTCGCCACTGACCACTGATTCAGGCATTGATCTTGTTGCTTTTTCAAATCAAAAAAATAAACCTTTTACAATTCAGGTAAAGGCAAATGAAAAACCTAAGCCTGGCGGTGGTAAAGGAGCATTAGCTTTAGATTGGTGGCTAAGAGAAAATTCACCTACTGAGCTAGTTGCATTGGTTGATCTTAGTCACAACCGTACATGGCTATTTTTGCATTCAACGTTTGCGCAGTTGGCTCAACAAAAGTCTAATGGTAAATTTCACTTCTACATGTATTTAAGCGATGATGTTAGCGCGAAAAAACGTGCCAAAGTATGCGAGTTCGAGGAGTTCTTAATTGAAAATCAAGTCGGTAGCATATTTGGTGTTTAACAACCGCATTAACTCCGAGCTTCGCCGCGATGCGGCTCAGCCGGGTTATGCGGAGCGTTGGGCC
>JAQTYP010000310.1 GCA_028688235.1 Methylomonas sp. | reverse complement strand
CCAAGTCGCGCGCTTTTGCGCATTGGCGACGATGTCTTCGGCTTTTGCTTGTCCGGCGTTAACGGCTTGATCGCGCAAGCGCTTGATCAATTGTTCGACGCCGGAGGAAGCGAATTCGGCTTTTTCCTCTTTCATGACTCGATTCTCTTAGGCGTTGGGAATGCCGCCGCTGATGACCAGCGCGAAAATAAATGCGAATACCGCAAAACCTTCCACAATAGCCGCCGGGACGATGGATAAGCCGAAGATTTCGGGTTTAGCTTTGGACGCATGAATTGCGGACGCGCAACATTGACCTTGATAAACCGTGCAGTACAACAACGCCACGCCAGCCAATACGCCGACCGCGAACAGGCCGCCGGCATTGTCTACGCTGACGGCCCGGTTCAAGGTAAACATGACGACGATGCCGTAGATGACCTGCGACGAAGGCATCGCCGACAAGCCAACATAACGGCCGTGGCCGGTTTCGGTATCCAACATCGCGCCGATCGCGGCTTGCCCGGCTACGGCGCACCCGATCACACTACCGACCGCGCCCAACGCCATCGGCGCATAGATGCCTATCCAACCTAAAACGATCATTAAATCAGTCATTAACGGACTCCTTTTTTGGAAAATGCTTTGAATGGGTAACCTTCGTTGGAAACGCTCCAATTATAGAATTCGATAAAATTCAAGCGTAATCCGTGCACCATGCCGCTCATCAGGCACAGCATTAAATTCAGCGCGTGGCCCAGCAATAAGATCAAGATTCCGAATAGCAAACCCGGCCCTGGCATGCTGACGATCACTTGTTCGGCCAACTGATTGAAGGTCAAGGCCAAAGACGCGCTGGCGAGGCCGAGCGCGAACAAGCGCATATAGCTCAATACGTCGCCGAATAATTGGGTAACGCCGATCAGGCTTTTGATGCCGTCGACCAAGCGCCAAATCAAATCCGGAAAACGCGTAATCGGTCGGCTGCCGCTGAACGAAAGCAGCAGCAAGGTGGCAAGGCCCATCAAAGCATTGCCGGCCAGCGCCAGCCGGAAATCGGAGCCGCTTTCAGCCAGCCATCGTAAAAATCCGCCGCTGACCATGCAAATCCAGCCGATAGGTGCCAACGCTTGAAGGGTATGGCGCATTCGAAACGCTTTGATCAGATTGGCCAAGGCGATGTGAACGACGCCGATCGCTACGGTCAGGCGTATCATTCCGTCGAAATCGTTCAGATCGAAAGATTTAACGGATGCCAAAAGGCTATCGGGTTTAGGCGCGTAGCCGAAATAACTGCCGCACAAGATGCCCCAAACGACGGATGCCAAGACGGTATGGGCGGCGAGCGTTCTGATTCTGCGGCCTTTGACGTTCGCGCCCCATTTACGCCACTTAAAGATTAGAAATAGGCCGAACAAACCGGCGTAACCGGCGTCGGACAAGATGATCGCAAAAAACAAGGTAAACGAAAAAAACACCATCAAAGACGGATCCCAGCCTTGATAACCGGGGGTCTGATAGAAATTGACCAAATCCTCACCACCCGAAAACTGCGGCGGATTTTCGAGCAGGGTAGGTGGCTCGTCGTCCGGCGCGGGGTCTTCGACCAACAGCGCCAAATTTTGGGCTTCGGCAAATTGCCGGTAGCGGGCTACGTCTTTTTCGGGTAGCCAGCCCTGCAACGCGAACACGCCGGCTTCGTCGCGGGTCTGCATTTGCGCCTGTTTCAAGTCGTCCTGATTCCGGGTTTCGTTGAAATGCAAGGTCATCAGGGTAATCCAGCGGGTATAAGACTCGCGCTGCGCTTGCAGGTCTTCCAGTGCCGATTCCAGTTCGCCGGCTTGGTTTTCCAGTTGCGACAATGGAATAGAGCCGGTATGGGTTCTTGGAACCGGTAAGGCGTTTTCGGGCGGTTCGCTTTCCGAAATGACGACGACATAGCAGTACAAATTGTTTTGGTAAACGGTTTGCCAGACATAGTCGAGGTCGTTCAGCCGATTCATCATCCTTTTCGGAATGATGTAAAACCACAAGCGTTGAGAAGCTAGCTGGTTTGTGTTGGGAAATTGAAATTCGCCCCAGGGTTCCAATTCTTTGATGCGTTTTTGAATCGCGTCGTAACGGTCCTTCAATTCCCGGCTTCTTTCCTTGAGCTTGATCACTTGCTCGACCGTATGGTCGACGTTAAATTTTTTCGAGGTCTTTACTTGATGTCTTTTGTTCGGACAGCTGTTGAGATATCTCAATGCCTGAATGACATTTTCGGTTTGCTGTCCGTGCTCCCGTTCTATAGCTCGTCGTGACGCATTCAGTCGAATCAAATGCAAATCGCCCATCGCCTGTAACTTCGCTAAAACTTGATTTTTCTCTGCTAATAAGCCGCAAAATGTCAATTTTTTCAGCTTGACGATGGCCATTTAATCCTCCGAATTCGCGCGCAGCTGTTTGGTCATTTTAGCCCGCACTACGCCAGCTCGTTCCGCATCGGATAGGTAAATTCGAATTTTCTGAATATTACGCTGAGTGGTGGGAATCAAAACCTTGTCGAACAAATTCACTTTTTGGGTCACTTTTTTTACCGCGGCATTCAGCAATTGCAAACGTTGCTGTTCGACGCGATGACGAATTTGCAACTCCAGCATCAAGCTTAAATGAGTGACGACGGCATCCGCCCAGTGCGGTTTCAAATAAGGGGAATACGGTTTTTTGATCAGTTCGACCTGTTTTAATACCGGCAGATTGATGCCTACGATGTTTTCCTTATCCATTTCCACCGTCCCGATGCTAAGCAAATGGCTCAAATCGATATCGCGGTTGGCTATCATTGGCAGGGATTCGGCAACGATTTGCTGGCATTGCTCGATACGCTGATGGGTTTTCTCGAACTGAGACCAACCTTTGGCGCGCTCGACGACCAGTTTTTGCCGCTTCAATTCCAAAGACGGCAGATATTGCCGATAGCGTTTTAGCTTGCGGCTTTCTTTTTGTAGCGAGGCTTTGTTAAGCGACAGCTTGGCCATGTTCCGCCTTCGGGAAATATTTATCGACCAAGGCTTGCTTCATCAGTAATTCGGTTTCCGAGAAACATTCGGCCAAGGTTTGCCAGCTCAAATCCAAGGCTTCTTCCAACGGTATCGACACGTTGATGTCCATGAAACGCGTTCTGAACAGTTTGCCGAATTGGAGCAATTTATGGTCGTATTCGGATAAGTCGAAGGCCATCGCTTGTTTTTGTTCGGCGTCGTTGGCGGCGGCATAGAAGCGAATCATCGTGTTCATGATTTGCGAGTGGTCTTCGCGCGTGACCTTGCCGATCACGTGTTGCTTCAAGCGCGATAAGGAGCCGAAGGGGTCCAATATGCCGTCGTGCAGATAAAACTGGCCTTCGGTGATGTAACCCGTATTGTCCGGCACCGGATGCGTGACATCGTTGCCGGGCATCGTCGTTACGCTCAAGATCGTCACGGAGCCTGCGCCCTTGTAATCGCAAGCTTTTTCGTAACGTCTGGCCAATTGCGAATATAAATCGCCCATATAGCCGCGGTTGGACGGCACATGTTCCATCGAGATGCCGACTTCCTTCATTGCGTCGGCATAGGCCGTCATATCGGTCATCAGCACCAAGACCCTTTTGCCTTCTTCGACCGCGAAACGTTCGGCGACCGCCAAGGCCATATCCGGCACCAAGAGGCGCTCGACGATGGGGTCGGACGCCAGATTGCAGAACATGATGGTCCTGGCGAACACACCCGCCAATTCGAATTGGGAACGGAAATAATGAAAGTCGTCGAAGATCAGGCCAAGGCCTGCGAATACGACGATGTCGGCGTCGGCCTGAATGCCCACGCGGGCCAAAAACGCGTTGAAGGGTTCACCGGCAATCGAAAAAATCGGAATCTTCTGGCTTTCGACCAGACAGTTGAACAAGTCTATCATTGGCACGTTGGTGCGAATCATTTTCGATGCCAAAATGCGTTTCATCGGATTAACCGAGGCGCCGGTGATGCTGACTTTAGGATCAGGTTGCAAATCGGAGCCGCCGTCCATAGGATCGCCGATACCGTTGAAAATGCGGCCGAGAATGTTGGTCGAATAAGTGACCTGCAAGGCATGGCCCAGAAACCGGACCGAGGCCGCCGTTGATATGCCGCGTGTGCCGGAAAATACCTGCAGAGAAACCTTGTCGCCGTCGATTTTGATAACTTGGGCCAAAGAGTCGCTACCGTTGGGATCTTCGATTTTAGCCAAGTCGCCGAAGCGGGTCGTGATGTCCTGGTGAGTGTTGGCACTACAGACATTAACCGTAATGATGTTGCCGACGATAGACAGAATATTGAAATGCCTAACCATGTGTTCGATCATGCAGTGCTCCGTTCACTTCTGGCGAAAAAGGATTGTCGGTACGGAATGGACTATAGCCTACAACCCCGTGCAGCTAAAGTCTTCGCTACCGAATCGGGGGGGCGAGCATACAGCCGCAAACTGGTTTGACTCAAGTCTAGCATCGATTAGAAAGTTTGCACCAGCAGGAGATGACGTCGTGAATCTTGCGATGGCAGGAAATCGGTGCGAATTTCGATAACATCCACCGTCGATTCCAATAACGTAAGGTTTCGGCCAATAACCAATCATTCCCAAAGAGGCCTATTGCTGACATCCAATGCTTGCTTGCGAGCGGATAG
>JAQTYP010000309.1 GCA_028688235.1 Methylomonas sp. | reverse complement strand
CACAATTTGATCAACGGCAAAGCTGCCCCGGCCTCGCCTACCGAAACCCAATGAAGCCAGACCAGGTTTCGTTTGGAATCGCTATCGTAAAACCCCAAGCGTTCACGCCAGCGTCGACGATAATCAGGCACCTTGAAGCCCCGCCAATAAAGGCGCAGCAAGACCAATGGAAGAGCAAAGTAGAAAATCAGCGTATAAAATAGACGCACCGGCTTAGTTCCTGTCGACGCCGGAGCCCAGGATAATAGGCGAGTTTGCCTGACAACATCCCCTCATGATTCGTATCTCCCATAATGACGGGAAAATTATACCAAAGGGATGCTCGAAAACGGCCCGAGTTTGCAATATCGGCCATCCTTGGCCGCATGATTTACCGCAACATTCAACTGAACGGAATTACAAAATCTCCGATCAGACTTACGCAGACACAACCGCTTTACGGCGACCCAATCCTACGAAACCGGCGATTGCACTACCGAACAACCATAGCGCGCCGGGAACCGGCACTGGGGAAGTGCTGACACTCAACTTATAACCATCCACGCCGGCATTCCAGCGGGAAAAACCGACGCCGCCCAAATAGACCGAATATATCTTGCCGGCTTCAGCCAGAAAGGTGAAACCATTATCCGCATCGACGTTGTCGGAATACCCAATATTCGTCAAGCCTGCTGTTCCGAATGGGTTGTCATTGGTAAATGGATAACTGGCGTTATTCCAGGCGCCATGATGCGTGTAATTGGCGGTATTGGTATCCATGCCTTCGAATACCGTTACGCCAAAGCGACTGAACAAACCATGCACGGTAGAAAGATTTATCGTGACGTTTTGAGTTTCGGACGACGAAATCAAGCCGATATCGGTTTGGTGGCGCCAACCGGTCGGGCCGGTTGCCGATGGAAGACCCGCCGCAGTCAAACCGTTGTCATTCCAAGCGCCGCCGCCGGTATCGATTTCAGCGTCGAAACCGTATTTGGCCAACGAATCGGCACCGGAAATTTCGGCGACATCGCCAACGCTATCCAATTGCACGGCCCAGTTCAAATGCGACGAACCCGCATAAGCAAAAGGCAATTTGTTACCGGCGGTGCCTGCCCAAGGCAGAATCAAACCGGAATTGCCCTTGCTTTCCGGGCCGGTGCCATAGCCGTCGCCGTTGGTATCGGCGATACGCGTCCAACCATCGGTAGCGGAGCTTATAGTAGTGGTAAAAGTGTTGTACATCGTGGTCGCCGCCAGGATGTCGGTAGCCGCGGACGACAGCACGATGCCGGCAATAGCCGTAGCTAATTTTGTATTGATCATAATTTCCCCTTAAAACTGGATTTATTTTCAGGTCAGTCACCCTTACACATTGGATTACAACACTGTAAGAAGCAGCCGACCTGCAAATAAACAGCAATATACAGGCCATAACAAAACACTCGCCCGCACGTGGCTTTACGGCAAGCGCAAGCGCTTTTGCTTAAAAAATTATGTTATTTGACTCACAAAATAGGTGAAATGCCTTATTTTTGAAAACGGATAATAGCTAATCCCCGTCCCGATTTAAATCTCGCCTTCGAAACGCCCTACTGCAACCAGCCCTTGCGCTTGAAATACCAATACGGCAACAAGATGGAAATAGCCATCAAAGCCAATGCGAATGGGTAACCCAGCATCCAGCGCAGCTCGGGCATGTGTTCGAAATTCATCCCATAAATACTGGCAATCAATGTAGGCGGCAACATCGCCACCGAGGCAACCGAAAATATCTTGATGACCTTGTTCTGATTGATGTTGATGAAACCGACCGTCGCATCCATCAAAAAGTTGATCTTGTCGAATAAAAATGCCGTATGACTGTTTAGCGACTCTATA
This sequence comes from Methylomonas sp., assembly GCA_028688235.1. GTDB lineage: Bacteria > Pseudomonadota > Gammaproteobacteria > Methylococcales > Methylomonadaceae > Methylomonas. The sequence continues at coordinate 2,806 of JAQTYP010000309.1, read as the reverse complement.
TCGCGCAAGATTTGTTGGGCATCTTCCAGTTGCGTGGTGGACAGCAGCTTGCGCCGAATCAGGAAAGACACCGCCCTTTGGGTATCCAGCATGTTGCGGCGTATCCGGCCATTCAAATCTTCTTCTTCGGCGATGTCGGCCAGGATACGTTCGGCATCCTCGTCGCTGACATTCTGGCTCAACACTTTTTTACTGACGGACTCCAATTCGGCATAAATATCTTCCAATGCATCGGCAGAATATTCCGCTTCGGCGCCATAGAGGTCTAGCAACATGTCCTTGCTGTCGGTCACGAATCCGGGCTGCGTGCGCGCCCTGAGGCGTTGCAAGCGAAACACCGGCAACTCCGCTCGGCGCACAGAAAACAAAATATCGCCCCGCAACACGAAAGCCACCGGCACACTGCGCGACTGCCCGTCTTTATCCAATAGGAAGTCTGAATGGATATGGATTTCGTTTTGCTCCACATAGAAACGCGCGCTCGACTCCAGGTCGGTCAACTCATCCGGATCGGGCAGCTCCAAACCGTAATGCTGCCCTATCAACAGACGTTGAGCCTTGCTGGGCGCCAACAAATCGACCCAAATCGGTTGAATCGAAAATAAATCATGCCGGCAGGTAATCGCCACTTTCGACAACCTCCCGTCGACCAGTTCGAAGGCGCTCATTTGGCCTATGCCGCAATGAGGCTCTCTATCCCCCACCAATTGTTCGCGCAAGGTGTCCGAGATTTCCCACAACACGTCGTCTTGGCGGGACTCCTCGACCTGCCCCCAAACCAAGACCGCATCCTCCAAGCTCAACGCTGCCAGGATTTCGCCGATTTCCTGAGCCGTCAACCGGGCCAACAAGGCGCGCATTTCCGCCATATGCTGTTTTTGCACCAAGGCGGAAACCAATTTGCGACGAGGAAGCGCCTGATTCTGCACCATGCTCTCGATCAGCCTATGCTTTCTCAACAAATCTTTGACGGTATGTAATGACAATAGAAGCTCCGGAGAATAAAGGATTGGCTTGCATGCAACATGATAACCGACTTTATTCGCCTTCCGTGACTGAAGCTAACTGTCATGAAGCCGGCGCATTGCTCCGAAAAATGAAAGGCTGTTTTCTGTGGAAGCGATGCCTCATAGCGACGAAGCGTCGCCTCCCGTAATGACTCTCGCATTGATATCGGCCTCCTGGGAAAAGCCTAAAAGTCATCAATGGCTTAATGACTCTATACGCTCACCGTGGGGCACTGATCTTTATGATGAAGTGTTTGAAATTTTTCGATATTTTCGCGAACGAAACCGGTTTTCCAGGTTAACCGAAAATTTCGTTTGCCGAGATACGTCTATGCCTCACGTCGACGCCTTCCACCATGAAAATGATGTATTCGGCGATGTTGCGGCTATGCTCGCCGCAGCGTTCCAGGGTTTTCATAATTTGCATGATATCCATAGCGCGACCGATCAAGCGCATATCCAGCAAGATCCAGCCAAGCTGATGTTTGATGGCTTCCTGCAATTGGGATTCGCATTCGCGGTCGTATTGTAATAATAGATAAGCCTGGGCCGCGTCGGCCTTCTCAAAAGCCAGCAACAACTTGGTCAACATCGTCTTGACCAGATTGCCGATTTTGACGATATCTTCGAGTAAGCGGGGATTGGGATCACTGGTACCGGGATCGAACAACACGCCGACCAATTTGGCAAACAGCACGATTTCGTCGCCCATTTTCTCCAGCTCGTAACCGATCTTAGAAATTGAAACCAGTGTGCGCAAGTCGCCCGCCACCGGACAATGACGAGCCAGCACCTCTATGACCGCGTTATCGATCCGTACTTCGTAGCGGTTAAGCTTTTGATCTCTCTCGACCACCTTCAAGGCCAAAGTCATATCGCCTTCGTCCAACGCCAGCATGGTCTGCTCCAGTTGGTACATGACCAAACCGGCCATATCGACAACCTGCATCCGCAGGCCCTTCAAATCATCATCGAAAGCCAGTAACGTGTGCCCTCTGAAAAAATTCTCGGTCTGTACCGCCATCGCAATATCCCCAAACGCCCTATGCAATTGGGACTAATCTAAATGGTCAATATGACAGGACGATGACAGAATAAAACCGCGCAGAGCCATCACTTAAGTCCGGACAGTCGGAGGTTAAGACTCTCTTGTGTGAAGCCCCTACCGAAACCGGAGACCGCTATCGGTTACGGTAACGCCCGAATAAAACCCGGACTGCCATCAAACCCTACCGTAATTATCCTGGTAACGCACGATGTCGTCCTCGCCAAGGTAACTGCCGGATTGCACTTCGACCATCTCCAGCGGAATCACCCCCGGATTTTCCAGGCTATGCACCGCACCAACCGGGATATAAATAGACTCGTTTTCGGTCACCATGACATCCTGGCCGTCTTTATGCACCCAGGCCGTCCCCTTGACCACGACCCAATGTTCGGCCCTATGGTGATGTTTTTGCAGCGATAGTTTGGCACCGGGTTTGACGACTATGCGCTTGGTATGGTGGCGATCGCCGCTGTCGACCAAATCGTAATGCCCCCAGGGCCTATAGACTTTGCGATGCACATAGGCCTCGTCGCGCTTTAGCGCTTTCAATTGATCGACGATGATCTTGACGTCCTGCACCCTATCTTTGGACGCCACCATCACCGCATCATCGGTCTCCACGATGACCAAATCTGCTACGCCTACCACGGCCACCAATTTGCTGCTGGAATGGATATAGGAATTGACCGTATCGATAGCCAGCACATCGCCTTTGATTGCGTTTCCGGCGTCATCCTTAAGATCGGAAGAG
>JAQTYP010000308.1 GCA_028688235.1 Methylomonas sp. | reverse complement strand
TCCAGCAGATGAAACATCAGGGGGGTGGAGATGTTGTAGGGCAGATTGCCGATAACCCGCAATTTCTCGTCGGTTTCGGCCAATGCGGCAAAATCGAAAGCCAGTGCATCGGCGCTGTGTATGCTGATGGCGGTATTGTCGGCATATTGTTTTTGCAGGCGGGCTACCAGGTCGCGGTCCAGTTCCACGACATCCAATTTAACGCCGCTGTTCAAGAGCGGTTTGGTCAGAGCGCCGAGGCCGGGGCCGATCTCGACCCAATGTTCGCCGGCTTGCGGATGGGCGTAATCCAGAATGTCGCGGATGATGCGTTGATCGTGCAGGAAGTTTTGGCCGAAGCGTTTGCGGGCTTGATGGGTCATGATATGGGTGGGAGGCGGTTAAAAGATAGATAGTCCACGAAAAGGGCTTCTCGTTTAAAACGGGACACAGAGGGAGGCTTAACCGTTCGCCCTGAGCTTGTCGAAGGGTGAACGGTTAAGCCATTCATGGTTCGACTTTGCTCACCACGAACGGCTTAACCTCTGATTGTCCCGGCTTAAGTCGGAAGCCACGAAAAGCACGAAAGACAAAAAATGAAGCCGTTGCCACGTTCCGGTGTTTAATCTTCGGCTCACCGCTTTGCCATGAGTGGCTCTTTGAAAAAGTTTCTGATTTTAGTGGGTTTCGCTGATTTATGAGTGAATTAATCGGATTGCCGGCTCATTTCCAATGCCGTTTGCAACGCAAACCGCAAGCTCCCGAGATTGGCCTTGCCCGTGCCGGCCAATTCCAGGGCCGTACCGTGATCCACCGAGGTGCGGACGATGGGTAGGCCCAGCGTGACATTGACCGCCTGACCGAAGCCGCGATATTTCAACACTGGCAAACCTTGGTCGTGGTACATCGCCAGCACCGCGTCGGCATGATCGAGGTATTTGGGCGTGAATAGGGTGTCTGCGGGTAATGGTCCGAACAGATGTATGCCTTCGGCGCGTAAGCGTTCCAAGGTTGGCTCGATGATTTCCAGTTCCTCGCGCCCCATATGACCGCCCTCGCCGGCATGCGGGTTAAGGCCGCAGACCAGTATTCTGGGGGATGGCATGCCGAAACGTCTGCGAAGATCCCGGTCCAGCGAGCGAATCACCGTAGTCAGGGATTTTTCGGTAATGGCCGAGCTGACTTGCGACAGCGGTAAGTGAGTGGTAACCAAGGCGACGCGCAGGCCGGGGGTCGCCAACATCATCACGGGAGTACCGCCGGTGATTTGTGCGATGAATTCGGTGTGGCCGCAGAAGGCTATGCCGGCATCGTTGATGATGCCTTTGTGCACAGGAGCCGTTACCATCGCCGCAAAGGTCTTGTTCAGGCAGCCCAATGTGGCTTGGCGTATGGTTTCCAGTACATAATGGCTGTTTGTCGCATTGAGTCGGCCGCAAACGGCGGGTGCCGGCAAGCTTATCGGCAATATCGTCAGATGGCCGGGGCCGCATGCGCTGGCGGGGGAGTTTAGGTCTAAATCATGAAGGACAAGCGGCAGGCCGAGGTCCTCGGCGCGCTGCGTTAGCAGCGCAGGATCGGCGATGGCTATCAATTCGAAGTCATGCGATTCTTGAACCAGTTGCACGCACAAGTCAGGGCCGATGCCGGCTGGCTCGCCGGGGGTTAAGGCAATGCGGGGTGTGGTCATCAGTTGGGATGCTGGGTCGGCTGCTTGGATGCCTCTAGCGTAGCGTAATCTCGGGCACTAGACCAATCGTGATTGCCGGAAGGCTTTTTCAGGCTGTGCAAAGCTCAGGTAGGCGTGTGTTCCTGGCAGATTTGTTCGCTATCTTCGGCGCTGAGTTTTTGCTGGGTCAGTTCACAAAAATATTCGCCATCTCGGGAGCCGAAGTTTCTGCAGGTCTTGCAAACACCAAAGGATTGTGACTGATTGGCTTTTTGCAATGCCGTCAAGGCTTGTTGGAATACGTTGACATCCGGCGACATGGGGTCGGTGGTTTTCAAAATGTCGGTCGCGCTATTGAATAAATCCGATGGTCTGGCTTGCTTTAAAATTTCAGCGCCTTCGGTCAATAGGCGTAAATGAACCACGCGTTTATCGGTGATGTCCGGAATTTTTTCTATGAAGCCTTTTTTTTCCAGGATGATCAACGATTGCGAAACGGTGCCCCGGGTCATTCCCAGATAGTTGGCTACCGCTGCAGGGGTGTTGCTGAACTTGTTGGCACGCGACAGGTAGTTTAGTACTTGGAAATGTACGGGTTGCAGGCCCAGCTCCGTGCATCGTTTACGCTCTTCCGAACGTATCAGCGAGGTCATGCATTCTATGAGTTCATAAATATCGGTTTGTGACATGGCGATTATTTTATCATTACACGGAGGGTTGACAAGTGTGCGGCTAGGGATTTTAATATCGATTCGAAATTTTATAACATTCGGCCTTGAGTCAACCAAAAATTATCCCATATTGGCCGCAAAAGGCTGCATAGCCTGACTTTTATGGTTTAATGTTTTTGAGTTGGCTCTTTTTTTATTTATGGATGACAGGAACGCTCTATGAAAACAACAACTAAAAGACGATTGAATCTATCCCTTTTGGCAAGTGCTATTGCGGCGCTGCTGTCATCCGGGGCAGCGATGGCTAAAAATGACACCCCCCACGACACCTATATGAACAACTGCGCCAGCTGCCACGGCGCCGACTTGGGCGGTTATCTGGCCCCGGCCTTGAACGCCAATACCTTGAAAGGCCGCAGCCCGACCGCGTTGCGCACCATCGTGATGGCCGGCAGCTTCGACACCTTGATGCCTCCCTTCTACGGCAAATTGAGCGACGACGAAATTCGCGGCGTGTTGAAATATCTGCAAGACACACCCAAGCAAGCCAATCCCGAGTGGACCATCGACGACATGAAAAAGTCGTTGAAAGTCTACGTCAAGGACGAAAGCACTCTGCCAGCTAAGCCTACCTTTCAAATCGACGACAAATTCGAAAACCTGATCGGCGTTGCGGCGCGCGGCAAATACGGCCGCGGCGAAGGCTCGAAAGCCATTTTCATCAACAGCGCGACCCATCAAAAAGTTGGCGAAGTCGAGACCGGCACAGCCGCCCACATCATCGACTTCAACCCGGCCAACCCGCGCTGGGCTTACGTGAAAACCGATACCGCCGAGATTTTCAAGGTCGACCTGTACTCAATGAAGGCGGTGCGCAGCATCAAGACCGGTTACAACGGTCCCGGCATGGGCGTTTCACGCGACGGCAAATACATCATGGCCGGCTCCTTCGTGCCGCATAACGCCGTGATCCTCGACGCCGATACCCTGGAGCCGTTGAAAACCTTCGAACTGGAAGGCACCGATCCCGACGGTAAACACGTGTCCTCCGACTCCGGCATGATCATCGGCACCCCGTACGCCGACATCTTCGCGATTGCATTGGAAAATGCCGGCCAAGTTTGGGTGGTCGATTACAAGAAAGAAGGCTTCCCGGTGACTCGCATCGAAAACGTCGGTCGCCACTTGCACGACGCCTTCCTGACCCATGGCGGCAAGAAATTGATGGTCGCGTCCTATGACGACAGCATCGTCGCCGCGATCGACCTGGAAGAACGCAAACTGATCAAAAAACTCGAAGCCGGTTGCGTGCCGCACGTCGGCGGTGGCTCGGCGGTGAAAGTCGATGGCCGCACCTTGGGCTTCGGCACCAATTTCGGCGATTGCGACAAAATGGTGGTCAGCGTTTGGGACCTGGACAAAATGGAAGTCGTCAAACAAGTGCCGGTATCCGGCGGCACCGAATCTCCGGCCGCACATGCCAACGCGCCCTATGTCGCGGTTGACATCATCAGCAAGGACAGACGCGCCCGTACCGTGCAGTTGATCGACAAAAAATCGCTCGAAGTCGTCAAAACTCTGGATGTCGGCGGCCACGCCTACTTCCCGGAATATAGCGCTGACGGCAAATTCCTGTACATCAGCGCCGGTTATAACGGCGACGAAGTCGTGGTCTACGACTCCAACAGCCTGCAAAAAGTCGCCAGCGTACCGATGGAAAGCCCGGCCGGCATTTTCTCCAGAGGTCGGGTCAAATACATGACTCGTGGCTTGTCGCCAGACGAAATGGAGCAAGGCAAATGAGAGCGAAAACTTCCTTGATCCTGCTGGGCGGCCTGCTGGCCGCCGGCTCCAGCCAGGCGGCCAGCCTGTACGCCGGACAATCGAAAGCAGCGGCGGTGTGTTCGCAGTGCCACGGCATTCGCAACCCCAGCGCTGATGCACCGTTTCCGCCGCTGGCCGGTCGCGATGTCGAGTATCTGAAAACCGCGATCAAGCAATACCGCGACAAAACCCGCAAGTCGGACATCATGAATGCGATTGCCGGTTCGTTGAACGATAACGAAATCAACGACATCGCCAACTACTACGGTAGCGTCAAGCCTTGAGAACGGCTTATCGCTGGCTGATTGCACTGGCCTGTAGTGCTGCCGTTGCGGATCAACCCAGTCCGCAACGGCAACAGGAATTGTTGAACATGCTCAAGCATGATTGCGGCTCCTGTCACGGCCTGCCGCCGAAAGGCGGTTTGAGACCGTCGTTGATGCCGGACGCATTGGCCGGCAAGAGCGACCAGTTGTTGCTGGATGCCCTCCAAAAGGGCCGCGCCGGCACGGCGATGCCGCCGTGGCGGACC
>JAQTYP010000307.1 GCA_028688235.1 Methylomonas sp. | reverse complement strand
TGCCGATGCGACCAAGCATCAGGGCGATTTTCGTAAAATCGTGCAAGGCGTCGACGATACGCTGGATGCTGTGATTGGGCCTTTGAATGTGGCGGCCGATTATGTCGACAAGATTTCCAAAGCCAATATTCCCGCCAAAATCTCTGACAACTATAACGGCGATTTCAATATCCTGAAAAATAATCTGAATACCTGCATAGATGCGGTCAATGCGTTGGTGGCCGATGCCAACATGTTGTCGCAAGCGGCCGTGGACGGTAGGCTGGAAACGCGCGCCGACGCATCCAAACATCAGGGCGATTTCCGTAAAATCGTCGAAGGGATCAATGATACCTTGGATGCCGTCATAGGCCCTGTTAACGAGGCGATGGCATCGTTGGTGGCTATGGAGCAGGGCGACTTGACTCAGGCTGTGACTGGGGATTACCGAGGTAAGCTGCGCGAATTGAAAGATACGCTGAATAATACGCTGAACCGATTGTCGCAAACGGTTGCCGATGTCAATTCGACCACCGATGCGGTAAACAGTGCATCAGAGCAAGTCAGTATTACTGCGCAAAGTCTAAGCCAGGCAGCCAGCGAGCAGGCCTCCAGCGTTGAAGAAACCACGGCCTCGGTCGAGCAAATGTCGGCATCGGTCGGTCAAAATTCCGAGAATGCCAAGGTAACAGACGGTATGGCCACCAAAGCAGCCAAGGAAGCGGTCGAAGGCGGCGAAGCCGTGAAGCAAACCGTTTCGGCGATGAAGTGTATTGCCGACAAGATTGGCATCATCGACGATATTGCTTATCAAACCAATCTGTTGGCGTTGAACGCGGCCATTGAGGCCGCGCGAGCCGGCGACCATGGCAAGGGCTTTGCCGTGGTTGCCGCCGAAGTTCGTAAATTAGCGGAACGCTCGCAAGTAGCAGCTCAGGAGATAGGCCAATTGGCAGCCAGTAGCGTCGGCATGGCGGAAACGGCTGGGGGCTTGTTGGATCAAATCGTTCCGTCTATTAAAAAGACCTCCGATCTGGTGCAGGAAATCGCCGCCGCCTCAGAAGAACAATCAGCCGGCGTCGGCCAGATCAATGCCGCCATGGGGCAGTTGAATCAGGTTACCCAGCAGAATGCCAGCTCATCGGAAGAATTGGCGGCCACTTCGGAAGAACTCAGAATGCAATCCAGTCAGCTACGCGAATTGATGGCGTTTTTCAAAATAACGGACGCCGCGCCGCGCGGTGCCGGTGCTCGTCGTGCGACAAGCGATTTGAAGCTGGTGCATAAAGCCTCCGGCCCTAAATCGAGAGCTTCGGCCATTTCGGCAATACCGGCCTTAGAAGTCGAAGAAGAGGCCGAGTTTATTCGTTTCAATGCCGAATAGCGCTTACCGGGATCAAAGACCCTGAATTAAGGAGGTTATTATGGAAGCCAAGCAAATCGAGTTGGCGACATCAGAGCGTGCCGAACAAGGCCAATATTTGGTGTTCATGTTGGGTCGTGAGATGTTTGCGATCAATATAGTGGTAATCAAGGAAATCACCGAAGTCGGGCGGTTGACCACGGTTCCCCGTATGCCGTATTTCATCAGGGGGGTCATCAACTTGCGCGGGGCGGTGGTTCCCGTCATCGATTTGGGAGCTCGGTTCGACAAGCCGGCCATTCAAATCAGCCGTCGTACCTGCATCATCATTATCGAAGTCGATATTGACGGTGACGATAAGCAGGAAGTCGGCGTGATGGTGGATGGGGTAAGTGCGGTTACGGATATTCCCGCCGCAGACATCAAGCCGCCACCGTCATTCGGTTCGCATATCCGTACCGATTTTATTAGCGGTGTCGGCAAGGTCAACGATGAGTTTGTGATCATCTTGAATGTCGACCGGGTATTGGAAATGGACGAAATAGCGGCTTTAGCCAGCGTTTCCACCGAAGGTAAATCTCACGAAATGCTATTACCTGAGGCGGCCTAAGGATGAGGCGCGCCGTCCTAATGGTTTAATCGAAGGCGCAACGGACGCGCCTCCCATTGGGACATGGCGTAAGAATTCATTCCGGGTGTTTATCCCTTTCTAATTTCAAATTTCGGCGCTTTCGCCTTATTTCCCTGCGGCGGAGGACTTCCAATATACCGAAAGTGAAGCAGGATTATTTTAAAGGCCAAATCTCATGCAATATGCGCTTCAAAATCACGAATTATTTCCAGCCTACAGCGCGCCCAAGTTGGGCGATGACGAATTCGAGTTGCTAAGTAGCTTGATTTTCAAAATTGCCGGTATCACGATGTCGTCGGTCAAAAAGCCGTTAGTGGCAAGTCGGTTGATGAAACGGCTTAAGCATTACAATATGCTCAGTTACGGCGAATATTATCGGATGATCACGGATGCTTCCGGTAAAGCCGAATTGCAAACCGCCATAGACTTATTGACTACCAACGAAACCCACTTTTTTCGAGAGCCCAAACATTTCGATTTTTTTCGCCAGATCATCATTCCGGGCAGACGTAACGGGCGATCCCTAAGAGTATGGAGTGCCGCCTGTTCCAGCGGCGAAGAGCCTTACACGTTGGCGATGTTACTTGACGATGCCTTGGGAAGCGAGCCTTGGGAGATTCAGGCATCCGACCTTAGCTCGCGAGTACTGGAACAGGCGCGTAGTGGCATGTATCCTGACGCGCGTATGGCGGAAATCCCCAAACGCTATTTATATCGTTATTGCCTGAAAGGCGTAGGTACTCAGAGCGGTATGATGCTGATGGAAAAAAAATTGCGCGATAGAATATATTTTTTTCAACACAATCTGACCTCCCCTCCGCCTGTAAAGGCCGAATTCGACGTCATTTTTCTGCGTAATGTGCTGATTTATTTCAATAAGAGCACCAAGCGACAGGTCGTGGAATTGTTGTTGCCGACATTACGTAAAGGCGGCTTTTTTTTGGTCAGTCATTCGGAGACCTTGACCTATCTGGGTCTGCCACTGGAGACTATTGCTCCTTCCATTTATAGAAAACCCGGGGGGTGATGGCATTGCTCCGTTCATTCTGGTGACAACGCGATTATCCGGAATCAAACGTAGTTATCTTGGAATATCCCGGTCTTTATATGAGATGATTGCCCCTCTTTCAGTACGCCTGGAAAAATCATTACGTCCACAAAATAACGAAAATTTCAATTCGTTGCCAACTTCGAATCACTATCCGGACGGGGAGCGGAAAAGCTAGAGCAACAAGTTGATTTTCTTCCTACTTTTCGTGGGCTAACTGCAGATTTCAGGCTTAGCGATGCTTTCAGGAGGTAGGCCGTCATGAACCACAAGATCGCAGCCGGAAGTTCTTTTCCCTTGGGCTCGACGTTGCGTCCGGGCGGAGCCAACTTCAGCGTATATGCAAAAAACGCCACCCGTGTCGAAATCCTGTTGTTCGATAGCGTCGATGACGATAGCCCCACTCGCGTCATTACATTGGATGCTCTTCGCAATCGTACTTTTCACTATTGGCATATTTTCGTACCCGATGTAAAGGCCGGACAACTATACGGTTATCGGGTCGACGGTCCACATAGCCCCGAGCATGGATTGCGCTTCGATCCCGACAAGCTGTTGCTCGATCCTTACGCCCGTGGCGTCGCCATCGGCTCGAATTACGATAGAAAAGCCGCATGCCTGCCCGGTGTTAACATGGCTAGTGCGATGAAAAGCGTGTTAGTGGACTATCGAGGCTATAACTGGGAAGGCGACATGCCCTTACGAAAGCCGTTTCGCGGTACGGTTATCTACGAAATTCATGTCCGTGGCTTCACTCGTCATCCTTCATCCGGAATAACGCCGGAAAAGAGAGGGACTTATGCCGGGTTGATCGAGAAAATTCCGTATCTGAAACAGCTTGGGATCACGGCGGTCGAGTTGCTGCCTATCTTTCAGTTCGATCCTCAAGACGCTCCAGCCGGCCTGAGTAATTATTGGGGGTATTCGCCGGTGTCATTCTTTGCCCCGCATTGCGGTTACAGCTCCGATCCATCGCCGCTGGGCGCTATCGCCGAATTCAGAGACATGGTCAAGGCCTTGCACCGTGCCGGTATCGAAGTCATCCTCGACGTAGTATTCAACCATACCGCGGAAGGCGATCATCGCGGCCCCATGTTCTGTTTCAAGGGTCTGGCCAACGATGTTTATTACCTGCTCGACCCGCGCAACGGCATGTACAGCAATTTTGCCGGCACCGGCAATACCTTGAAGGCCAACCATTCTGTCGTCAGACGCTTGATACTGGATAGTTTGCGTTTCTGGGTTACCGAAATGCATGTGGACGGCTTTCGCTTCGATTTAGCATCGATATTGTCGCGGGACGAAGACGGCCGGCCATTGCCGAATCCGCCGATTTTATGGGATATCGAAACCGATCCGGTACTGTCCGGCAGCAAGTTGATAGCAGAAGCTTGGGACGCCGCGGGGCTTTACCAAGTCGGCAGTTTTATCGGCGATTTCTGGAAAGAATGGAACGGTCAGTTTCGCGACGATATTCGCAAATTCATCCGCGCCGAATCCGGTAGCGTCGCCAAGTTGCCCAATCGTTTATTCGCCAGCCCCGATATTTACGCCGATGAAAGGCGGGAGCCTGAAACCAGCGTCAACTTCGTCACCTGCCACGACGGCATGACGCTTTACGATCTGGTTTCCTATAACGAAAAGCATAATGACGGCAACCGGGA
>JAQTYP010000306.1 GCA_028688235.1 Methylomonas sp. | reverse complement strand
AACTCTAAGGCGCGTAACAATACCTCCTCGTCCGCCCCCGGCTTGGTGGCGTTTTCGCTGATATGCCGACGCCAGGCGCGGGCTCCGTCGACACCATGAAACAAACCCAGCAGATGGCGGCTAATGCTATTGAAGCGCACGCCCTGCCGCAATTGCCTTTGAACGTAGGGAATCAGAGCCATAATAACTTCCCGCCTAGACTTGATAGGATATTCGTCCCCGAACAAGCGGCTATCGACCTTACTCAGCAAATAGGGATTATGGTAAATCTCGCGTCCCAACATCACCCCATCGACCTTCTCCAGCAAAGCTTGCGAGGCTTCCAAAGACTGGATACCGCCGTTGACGATGATTTCCAACTCCGGAAAATCCTGTTTCAACTGAAACACCACATCGTAGCGTAGCGGTGGAACATCGCGGTTTTCCTTGGGCGACAGCCCCGATAACCAAGCCTTGCGGGCATGCACAATAAAAGTGTCGCAACCGCCTGCCGCTACTTTGCCGACAAAGCGAGTCAATTCTTCGTAAGAATCGTTATCGTCGATACCGATACGAGACTTGACCGTCACCGGAATCGAAACGGCCTGCCGCATCGCCGAGACGCATTCCGCCACCAACTCCGGCTCGACCATCAGACAAGCGCCGAACCGACCATTCTGAACCTTATCGCTGGGGCAACCGACATTCAGATTGACTTCGTCATAACCATAATCGGCCGCGATTTTGGAACACAAAGCCAAATCGCGAGGATCGCTACCGCCAAGTTGTAAAGCCACGGGATGCTCTTCCTCGTTGAAAGCCAAATGCCGCTCGCAATTACCCCGCAAGATAGCCCCTGTCGTGACCATCTCGGTATACAACAAGGCCCGGCGAGACATGACGCGATAAAAATACCGGCAATGTCTATCCGTCCAATCGAGCATCGGCGCCACGCAGAACCTGCGAGTATTGATTCTACAGGGCGATGGGGCATTGGCAGTCGAGATTACTGATTCCATCGGGCGAAATTTTTCGATGTCATTAAACATTTCAAGGGTATTCTTCATTTTCCGGCTTATTGCCTTTTCATTCGAATAATTGAAAAATCAAACCGCTGACCGGATTCCTGAGCCAAGCGGTTGATTTGCGCTTGAGCCTGCAATTGTTGGAAAACTGCCCTTTGCCGATCTTCCCGGCACCATACAAGCATTCCGACAAATAACCGCTCAACAGAACTTTCCAGGAAAACGCAGATGATCCTGATTAACCAGCCTACTCAACCATATCGCCGTTGTACAGTTATCGAAATAAGGTGTTGTAAAATTCGGGCTAGGCATTAAGCGCGTTTATTTTACGCATATATTCCAAAAACAAGCGTGTCAGACAAGCCGCAAACAACCAGAACGTCAATCTTGTTGCGGTCAATCGACTTAACAGACTTGTGATTGTGCTCAAGAATACGGCAAAAGCAAAGCGTATGGTGATTCCGCCAAAGCGTGATACCATTCATACGCTCGGTCGGGATCGCTATAGGCATTCCAAACACTGGTCAGTTTTCGCCACTCGCGCTACGTCGTCGCTCCGTTTCCTATCCGTCCGCTATTAATACCCTATGTTCGCTTTTTGACTAGATAGACGATGACTGGGCGAATGCCGCTCTATGTCGTTTTTTACTCTTTGCAGCTAACAAAGATCTTTACAGCCAAGAATGGCATTTACCGAGGTTCGATTCCGCTCTACCACGCCAGTGCACAGCGGATGACAAACAAAGCCTGCTTTGGAGCATCGCCAGCCCATGACTGCTATTTGCCCACCACTTCTACACCCCAAGTACCGCCCTGACATCGACGGATTGAGAGCGATTGCCGTTCTTTCGGTTGTCGTCTTCCATGCTTTTCCGAATGGCTTGCAAGGAGGCTTTATAGGGGTCGATATTTTCTTTGTCATTTCTGGCTACCTTATTTCCACGATCATTTTTCAGAACCTGGAGAAAGGCACGTTTAGCTTTACGGAATTCTACGCACGCCGTATCAAACGCATCTTTCCTGCTCTGATTCTGGTATTGGTTACGAGCTACGTCTTCGGTTGGTTCGCGCTGTTTGCCGACGAGTATAAACAACTAGGCAAGCACATCGCCGCGGGCGCCGCATTTGTTTCCAACATCGTCTTGTGGAACGAGGCCGGCTATTTTGACGCTTCGGCAGAGACCAAGCCGTTACTGCATTTATGGAGTCTGGGCATAGAGGAACAATTTTATATCGTCTGGCCGCTATTGCTGTGGTTCGCCTGGAAACGGAATTTCAACCTACTGACCGTTACCATTGTTGTCGCGTTTGCATCCTTCTTTCTGAATATCAAAGGGATACTGACAGACTCGACAGCGACTTTTTACTCGCCGCAAACACGTTTTTGGGAACTCCAGTGCGGCAGCTTACTGGCCTGGATGACGCTCTACAAAAAAGGAGCATTCTCCGCATTCAGAAGCTCGTTGGATGCCTGGCTCACCGCCGTCGTCTATCGGGAACCCTACAAAGCGGATGGAAAAACCCTGGCCAATGCTTTATCGTTCGGCGGCGTCGCGCTGTTGGCTTACGGTTTTTACCTGATCGACAAGGATGTCGGCTTTCCAGGTAACTGGGCGGTGATTCCTATGCTGGGTGCCGTGCTGATCATAGCGGCAGGCCAGGAGGCCTGGGTTAATCGCAAGCTGCTATCCCATCGTCTGACGGTATGGTTCGGCTTGATAAGCTTTCCGTTGTACTTATGGCACTGGCCTTTACTGTCTTTTGCTCGCATCGTCGAGACCGATACGCCGACCGGCAATATTCGTATCGTTGCCGTCGGCCTCGCCATCGTGTTGGCCTGGCTTACCTACGCCTTAGTGGAAAAACCCATGCGGTCTGGCGGCTACGGCAGAGTCAAGACCGCCATATTGTTAATGCTGATGTTGATCATCGGTAACGTGGGCTACAACTCCTACTTATGGGATGGACTGGAATTTAGGCAAGCGGATGCCCCCGCCAAATCGGAATTGTTTGCAGACGTCAATGGCACCGTGCTGTACAACAATCCTGAAGATTGGATAGATGAGACCTGCAAGACGGAATTAGAGGGTAACAGCTACCACTATTTGATCTGTCGCTTTACCAGCGCCACGCCCAAGATACTGGTAGTCGGCGACAGTCACGCCGCCCAATTCGTCTACGATTCGGTTTCCAATGATTCCAACGAGCTGGCACTGGTAGCGGTCAACGGTTGCCTGCCCTTTATCGATCTAGTCACGATCAATCCCACTGAAGAATTCGAGGAAAAATCGTCTCGTTGCAAGGTCGTCATTCCCATTGTTCTAAAATTATTGAGAGACTTTCCCTCCATACAACGGGTGGCTTTCGCTACCAGAGGAGCGATGTATGTCGAAGGCTCTGGATACGGCGAAATCGAAAAAAGAAACATCTATCGCATTATCAAAGGCTCCGACGATCTACTCGGGGAAAATTACCAAAAATTCATCTCCGGCTATGTAGCTTCGATCAATGAAATCTTAAAATTAGGCAAAGAAGTCGTATTTATCGAAGACGTTCCGGAAATGGGAGTGAGCGCCAAAAGCTGCTTGGACCAGCGCCCTTTGCGGCTTTCCAGCAGCGATAGACCCGATTGCGATGTTCCCAGAAAGTCTTTCGATCAAAGAACGGCCAACTATAAAAAAGCAGTCCACTCCATTGCGGATTCCACCCATAACCAGATTACTATTTTTCCGGCTTATCAGTATTTATGCAATGAATCATCTTGCGACGGTCTGAAGGATGGTATGTCTTATTTTTACGACGACGACCATCTCTCATTGAGAGGCAGCCACTTTATTTTTGGGAAGTTTTCCGAATGGCTAGCTAAGATCAAGCCTAAAAGTTGAAGTCTTTCCGCCGGCAACTCTTGCCGGCGATTTGATATACCGACATTGGAGAGCATCATCAGTCAGGCAATGGCCGAATTATTTCGGCGGATTGGTTGCGGTGTTTTTGTCGAATGAACTCCGAAACTTTAGTTATAAGGACATTAAAAACCTCGGCCTTGACGAGTTCGACGGCTGAATGAACAATGGATTATGAAAACATATTGTTTTCGATCCTCGGGAATGGCGAGCGGCCTATATTGTGGTCAAGCGCTGCTCATCGCCGCTCACGCCGCTTTGGAGGCGCAACAGGAGTTGCGATGAGACGTGTATAACGATGAGCGTCACACGTGGGAACGAGAATTCCGGCATCGTTTAATCATCCCGTTTGTACCGCGATGACAGAGATATTGTCCCGCCCGCCATAATTTTCGGCCTCCTGAACCAATTGCCGGGTAATGTCCTCGACTGAGCCGTCCTGACAAAATCGGGCGATGTCGTCATGAGACAATTCTTTATCCAGACCGTCGCTGGATAGAATGAACAGGTCACCCGGCTCGATATCGCCCTGCCCCCAATCCAGTTGCAACTGCACGTCCGCACCGACGGCGCGGGTAATCACGTTGCCGCGTCCCGCCTCCAGACTGCCGTCCAGCGGCGGCAAGCCTTGGTTGATAGACTCGTTATACAGCGAATGATCCTGCGTCAATTGTTCAAGCTGCCCTCGCCGATAGCGGTACAAACGACTGTCGCCCGCCCATAGATAGCGAAATTCGGCATCCCTGATCAACAACACGACGATGGTGCTGCCTATGATATGGCCG
>JAQTYP010000305.1 GCA_028688235.1 Methylomonas sp. | reverse complement strand
CGTCTGGCCGCTGTCCGTCGATGGCTTGTTTTACGGACAAACCATCGGTCACGTCACCCAACACGGCCAGATGATCTAGCTCCGGATAGAGTTTGCGTAATTCGGCATCGATCTTATACAGGTTGAATTCGCATTGTTCGAACACGATCAGGCGGCGCGGATGAATGTTCGCCAATTGTTTACACAGTTCCGACCCTATGGAGCCGCCGCCACCCGTCACCAGTATCGTCTTGCCGTTCAGCGCCGATTTGATGCGCAGCCAGTCCAAACGTACCGGATCGCGACCCAGAATATCCATGATCGAAACGTTTCTGAGGCTGGCCTTTGTTACCGAACCGCTAAGCAGTTCCTTGACCGACGGCAGGGTTTGAAACGGTACGGCGCAGGCTTCGCAAATTTCCACGATACGCCGCATTTGCGCATCGGTTGCCGAAGGCACGGCAATCAGCACCGCCTCTATATCCCATTGTTCGATCAATTCCGGCAAACTATCAATGCGGCCGGCAACGCGTATTCCGCGGATTTCCCGCCTGAATTTGCCGGGGTTATCGTCGGCGAAGGCCACCGGGATATAGCCACTGTCGGAATTCGAAATCAAATCCCGCGCCAGCATTTCGCCGGCAGAACCCGCGCCGACAATCAAAGCCCTCTGCCCCAAGCGCTCGACGAAGGCTCTCTCCTTCCAGAATCTATAAACGAAGCGAGGAATACACAGCAATGCCAGCAATATCAACATATAGAGCGGCAACACCGAACGCGGAACGCCTTCCAGGCGATTGTACAGAAACAGGCCGCCGGTAATCAGAAAAACCCCCATCGAAACGGCCTTGCCGATGCGCACCAAGTCGGGCATGGACGAAAAACGCCAAACCCCGCGGTATAAGCCAAAAAACCAGAAGGCACATACCTGTATTATCATTACCCCCGGTAGGAGCAATAATGCCGGATAATAATACTCGTCCGGAATCCGATCGAGATTAAATCGCAACCAATAGGCACCGAACCAGGCCAGCGGCACCATAGACAAATCGTGGGTGAAGATCGACGTGCGGGAACGAAATTTGAAGGTCATAGGGTATGTTCGGCTCGGCCGGCCTTAAACCAATGAACCAGATACAATAACGGCGAATAGGCCAGCATCAGCCCCAGCAAGGCATAATGTGGATGCAAAAATACCAGCAGCGAAATCGGCAACAACCAAATCAAATTGATAGCCCAACTTGCCAGTAAAACCGTCGAATGGCCGAAGCGCTTTGCCGCGCGCTGGTAGGCATGCGAACAGTGCGCGTCGTACCATTTTTGTCCGCTGAAGAATCGGTAAAGCAAGGTATAGCTGGCATCGACGATGAAAATGCCGAACAAAATAAAACCGCAGTAAAGCAAGACCGCCGCCTGTTGCGTCGCCATCAATATCAAGACGCCCAGCATCAGGCCTAAAAAGCCGCTGCCGACATCGCCCATAAAAATCTTGGCTTTAGGACAATTCCACAGCAAAAACCCCAACGAGGCGGACGCCAAACAACCCGCGACTTCGAATGAAAATGCGTGAAGATAATACAAATAACCGGCCAAACTCCCGGATACAAACACCGCTTCGGAGGCGGCTATGCCATCGGTTCCATCCATGAAATTAAAAAGATTCAGAAACCAAACCAGCAAAAACAATCCTATCGGATAACCCAGCCATCCCAAATCGATAAAACCACGTTTAAGCATCCAGTCGACCGGGGCGGGCAACAACAACGGCGGAAAACCGCGCAAATAATACAGCACCAAACCCGCCGATAAGAGATGCGTTAAAAATCGCCAGCGCGCAGGCACAGGGTCATGATCGTCGAAAAAACCGATGGCGGCGACCAAAAATGCCGCCCCCAACACCGTCATGAATTCCGGGTTTGGATAAGCGCCGAATTGAAAAAACGCCATTGCAGCGACAAAGGCCAATACGATGGCAAGACCGCCGCCGCGCGGAGTCGGAACGCTGTGGGAGCTACGCTGATTCGGGATATCCAATACATTGCGCGACAATGCATAAGACCGAAGCAGGCCAGTGAAGGCCAATGAAGCCAACAAAACAGAAAAAAAATGCAATAACACGCTATTTTAATTTCAGAAAACGGATGATATCCGGTAGAGCTTCGGGAAGAGTACGATTAGCCTTAAATCCAAGTTCCCGTTCGATTTTATCGGACAAATACCAAGCTGAGCCGGCAAGCTTTCGCAATGCGGCGCTATCGAAAACAAAACGCCGCCCGATCAAATATCCGATCATATCGCCCACTTTAGCCAAACCGTTCAGAAATTCCATCGGAATGGCCCACCGCACCGGCGACCTTCCCAAAGATGCTCTAACCCAGTCGTAGATTTGCCGAGTCGAATAACAGTGCCCGTCGGTCACAATATAGACTTGCCCCGCGGCTTGCGGAGTTTCGTCCGCCAAAATTGCAGCCCTTACGATGTCGTCGACGTGCACCATGGAACGGCGATTATGCATTTCCGGCAAAGGCGGAAACAAACCCCAGCGTATAGCCTTAATCATACGGGACAAGTTACCTTTTTCGGTATTGCCGTACACCATAGCCGGCCTTATCACCACTGGATGCGGCACATAATCGCCGTGCAAAACCAATTGCTCGGCTTCGAATTTAGATCGGCCATAGGGTGTAACTGCCGGCAGATCGAACGTTTCATTCATGGCTTGCATATCGCTTTCGCCGACGGCTTTTACGCTACTGAAAAATATAAAGCGCTTGACACCGGCTAGCTTCGCCGCTTCCAGCAATTTGCGGGTTCCTTCGGTATTGATTCTATGATATGTCGAGGCATCGTTATCGTTTCCCGCCAAATCATGGGCTTTGCCGGCCAGGTGGAATATCGCATCCACATTGTGGAGCAGGCCATGGGGGCACGGATCTCTGGCCAAATCCATCCGAAAACTCCGTTCATCTCCCGGCGCGGCATGGCGGTTCAAGGTTCTAAGCTCGAACCCTGCTTGCCGCAAGCCCTCGCACAAGTGACCGCCGATGAAGCCATTTGCCCCCGTCACCAAAACCAATCCCTTCATAGCAATTCCCGATAAACGGCTAGCGTCCGTGAGATGACAATTGCATCGGAAAACTGCTCTTCCACCTTTTTTCGTCCTTCCAAACCCATTTTTTTTCGTAACGATACATCCAAAACTAACTTCTCGATGGCATCCGCTAATTCTGTTACGGCTTTAATCGGAACCAAGATGCCGTTGACGCCATCCTCGACGACTTCCTTACAACCCGAGGTATTGGTGGTTACGATCGGCCTGCCGGATGATGCCGCCTCGAGCAAACTTTTTGGCAAACCTTCACGATAAGACGGCAGCACCGCAATGTGAGTATTTCGCCAGAATGCCGCCATATCGTTTACATGCCCCAAATAGTCGACATAGCCTTCAGCCTGCCATTTCTGCAATTGGTTAGTGGAAAGCGAAGCGATGTTTTCGTCGTCTGGCCTTCCAACCAGCAAAGCCTTGAACGCCAAGCCTTTTCGTTGGAGCAATTTCACCGCTTCGACAAACTCAGCGATACCTTTATCCCATAACATACGTGAGACCAAAGCCACCCTGACTTCGCCGTCTGTAATAGAAGTAGGATAAAAGTTATCGATATCGACACCCGAGCCTTTTATTAAGATGAGATGATTTGAGGGTACATGTAATCGAACCCGCATCAAATCATAGTCTTCCTGATTTTGCACGATCGTCAGCGTGTTGGTTCGCCGAAACAAGAAGTAAAACAACGCGACGACAAACGGCCGTAATAAAGCGGCCCGCCAATTTCGGGAAGTAAATATTACCCCAAGCCCTGCGACCAGATTCACTACTTTCAGATTCGGCAGGAACAGTGCTACAAGACCGCCATAAATAATCGGCTTCAGCGCAACATGATGAACCAAATCGGGTTTGACTCGGCGATAAGCGCGCCAGACTCGATAGAGAGATTTTAGCTCCGAAATAGGAGCCACGCGTCCTCGCACGATATCGAGCGAAAACAAATCGATTCCCGCTTTAAGGATTATCGCGCCATGTTCCTTGACACGCGTCAACACACCGACCTCATAACCTGCCTGCTGCGCCGCTTTAGCCAAGGCCAAACGATGAGAACAGAAATACCAATCCTCTGTAACGAAATAAAGTATTTTCTTCCGGCCCATCACCAATTAGCCTTAAGCAAACGGCGTTTAAGAAACGACCTTGAGCTAAAAAAAATCATCGCCTATCCAACCACGCTTGAAACATCAAAACGCCCCATAGATGATACTGCCAATTGCGCCGGCCCGAGAGATGTTCCTGCCATTTATTTTTAATCATCACGGGATTAAAAAAACCTTCCTCGGCAAGACGTTTTTCATTCAATAGCGACTCAGCCCAATCACGCAACGGCCCTCGCAACCAACCATCCAACGGAATACCAAAACCCATTTTTGGCCGTTCGATTAAGGACTTTGGCACATGACCATACAAAACCTGTCGCAATAAATACTTGCCTTGACCCTGATTTATTTTCATCGACATAGGAAGCCGCCAGGCAAACTCGAACAACCTGTGATCCAATAACGGTACACGGGTTTCAAGGACCAAATTCATTGACGCCCTATCCACCTTGACCAAAATATCATCCGGCAAATAGGTCTGAGCATCCAATGCCATCTTCCAATCCACGAAATGCGTCAAAGCCGGCCAGGCTTTTCGGTTAGAAAGAA
>JAQTYP010000304.1 GCA_028688235.1 Methylomonas sp. | reverse complement strand
ATAAGCCAAGTCCACCAAGCCGGCCAGAATCTTGGCCAAATCGCCAGCGGTGATGGCTTTGAAGGTTTCGCTGCCGCAATCCATCAACAGCGCCTGACGCATGACGATATCCATATCGGATAAATGCGCGGTTTCCGGGAATTCGGGCTGTTCGATACCGAATTGCCGGTGAAATTCTCTGACTTTTTCTAAATGCTTGTTCATGGCCCCCTCCTCGATCGCAACATAGTGTGACGCATGGTACAAGGTGGCGCCCAAAAGCGCAAAAAGATAACCCTCGCGGAGGTGCGAGGGTCGACAGACGGGCTAGATATCGAAGTCCAATTCGAATCCGCCATAGGCAAACAACGGCATGCCGGGGCGCGGACCATAGGGTTGACGGGACACGATATAGTTTTCGTTGGAGGCGTTCTGCACCCCGCCTAAGATTTTCACGCCTTTGGCGACTTTATAATATGCCGATACGTCCATGATCACGTATTCGTCTGTCTTGCCGAAGCGGGAATCGGCCGCCCCAACGCCATTGAGTTGTTGCTCGGTATTATTGGCACTGGTAAAGGTTTCGCTGACATAGTTTGCGGCGACATCGACACCCCATTTTTGAAAATGCAAGCCGCTGCCGAAACTGAGCGCGAACTCCGGTATGTAAGGTATCTTGTTGCCTTTTTGGCCGTAGCTGAAAATCGATTCGGCATCGGTCGAAGCAGCAGCGTTTTTCTGCTCGGTATCGGTGTAGGTGAATGAAACGAAATAAGGATTGCTGAAACCCCAACCGAAATCTTCACCGGCATCGTAATTCATCGCGATCTCGACGCCGCGAGTGTCTACTTTACCGAAGTTTTCGCTTTGTCCTGTTCCCGTGCCGCCAATGCTGCTGACCACCAGCAGATTTTCGAATTGCGTATAAAAACCGGTCACTTCCGCTCTAAACGCCCCATGCGAATATTTGCCTCCCAACTCGTACGCATTGCTGGATTCCTCCTGCAAGCGGTCGACCACCGAGTTTTGCGGACTGGGCGGCGAAAAACCGCGATGGGCGCTGGCAAAGACCATCAAGTCGTCATTGAAGCGGTAATCGACGCTGCCGCCGCCCGCATACATATCCAACGAACTTTTGCCATCGGTGGCCGGAGCCAGATTGTTCACGTAGGTTTGATTCAAATGCTCGTAACGGATACCAGGCGTGAACCCCCAACTTCCCCATTCCATGCGGTCTTTCAGGAAAAATGCATACGCGTTGGTCAGGCCGTAACGATCGTCCTGGCTACCCGGTGCACCGACGGCCACATTCGTGATCACGCCGTCGTCATTTTGCGTGTAACGGGTGTCGTGTTGGAAGCGCGATTCCTTATCTTCGTGATAGCGCATACCGCCGTTCAATTCATGATGGATCTGCCCGAAGTCGAAACGGTAAGTCGCGGTGGACTCTACGCCCCCGGCGTAATAACTGCGATTGTTATCCCGTACGCGCAAGCGGCAAGTCAAATCGCCCTTGAGGCAAGCCAGACCGGTACCGCCATAATCCCCGGCCAGGGAACGCGCCAAGTCCCGGTTCACACCGCCGATGCTGATGTCCTGCAATTTGCTCCAGTTTCGGTCGAACTCCTTGTAATATGCGGTAGTGACGATGTCTATATTGTCGGTTGGCGAGATGAAATAACGCGCGTAACCGCCTTTTTGTTCGCTATCGATATTGTCGAAGCGGGTCGACGAATAGCGTCGATAGGGATCGTTACGAAAATCCGCTTCGCTCAGGCCCAAATAGGTCTCGTCGGCATCCATGCTGGAATAGCCGAATTTGACTTCCAGTTTTTGATACATCTCGGTATTGGGCTCCCAGGACAAACGGACCATGGGTTCGACCTGTTGAAAGCCGGTTTGATCGCTATCATGGAAGTCCGGCGTGGTGTCTATGCTCTTGAAACCGTCGGAACCGCGGTAATAACCTTCCACCAGATAACCGACCTTACCGTGAGCGGTGTCCAGCGTGTCGCCCACGAATCCGTGGGAGCGGAATTCGCCGTAACTGCCGTAAATGGCTTTCAAATAGGCTTTACCCTCATAAGGGATAGGGGTGGATTGATAATTCATCACCCCCCCTGTGATGTGCGGACCGTATTGGATTTGGCTGCCACCTTTCAACACTTCGACGCCGCTCATGCGCCCGCCAGCCGGATTGAAATAAGCGGCGGGCGCCGAATAAGCCGCTGGCGCCACCAACACGCCGTCTTCCATCACGGTAATCTTGGCGCTACGCGTAGTATCGACACCACGAAAGCTGATATTCGGGAACAAGCCGAAACCGTCTTCCTCTCGAATATTCACGCCGGGTGCCTTGCGCAAAATCCGGTTGATATCGCTGTAACTTTGATCGCGAATATCTTCCTTGCCGATATAGGCTGCAGAAGCCGGCATATCCTTGGCTTCTTCCGCGCTGCCTACCACGCTGACCATCTCCAAGGCTTCGGTCTCCGCTGCCTGCTTTCCCTCTGCTTGCGCAGTCCCGCCGGAAAACCAAATCAACCACATTGCCGCCAACAGTCGTTTAGGTTCTAACATACCCATCCCCATAAAGTTGCCAAAAGTAATAAACGTAGAGCTGGCTACATGATACCTTTGGCACCAATGAGAATCAATATCATTTTCACAAAACAAGAAATTTCCCGAACTCCGCCTTCTTTAAGCCGAAAAATCATTTCGCCCACGGGAGGTCGAGGACGATGGCGGCAATATCGGTTTCCTCGAGTTTGAGTTGTGGTTGAATGACGGTGCGCATAAGATTTCGGCGAACGAAGATTCTAGCTTTTGGGCGTTTTCAGGCTGGTGTTTGCCGAAAATGAGGCAGAACCGCTGTGAGAACAGCACATCCTCGTGCCGTAAAATAATTATAACATATTGATATTAATATAATTTATTGATTTCCATTCAGACACTCATTAAATCATCAAACCAGGCTACGCCTCAGACCAACGAGTCGTGAGTTGGCTCGATTTATTGGTAAACTATGGCTAAGCCCACATTGACTGACACTTCGTAAGGATGCACATGTAATTCCTGTAAATCGGACTCGTGAACGTACATTTTATGTACGTTACGCTGTCGCGATTCAAACCGCCAGCCCCGAATTTTCTGTTATTCTGTCGCTCTTTGAATCCCTTCCTGCCATAGAGCCCCCCCCATTGTTATTCAGCGATCGCTATCTCATTGCCGAATGCCTGCGCGATGCCGGATGGTATCGGGTTTATCGGGCGGAGTGTCTGCAGCGCCGCCGCGAGGTGGTGCTAAAACATCTGGACGCCAGTTATCCCGACCCGGCGATGCTGGCGGCATTCCGCGCGGAATATCGAATCTTGCAGCAGTTGGACGTCGAAGCCGTTGGCCATGCGCTGGCTTTGGAGACGTACGGCAGGCAGCTGATCTTGGTGCGCGAATATTTTCCGGGCGTCAGCCTTAGCGATCATGCCGGCCGGGGCCTATTGCCTTTGGGCGAGGTATTGGCTTGGATATCGCTGCTCGCCGAGACCCTGGGCGCCATTCACGAAGCCGGCGTGGTCCACGGCAATCTTAATCCGCAAGACATAGTGCTCGATCCCGCGCGGGAAACCTTCAAGCTGATAGGTTTCGGCCGTGCCCGTTATCATCCCGACATTAAGGTTAAAGTCCCATTGCCGGCCGGGAATATCGATTATCTGGCTCCGGAACAATGCGGGTGCCGGGATGGTGAAATCGATGCTAGGGCCGATATCTACGCGCTCGGGGTGATTTTCTTCGAATTGTCGACCGGCCGCAGGCCGTTCGCTTCGGACGACGCCCTCGGCCTGCTTCATAAGCAGGCCGCGCAGGCCGTTCCCGACCCACGCGATTTCAGAGCCGATTTGCCGGAAGGACTTGCGCACATTCTAGCCAGAATGCTGGCCAATGACAGGAATCGACGCTATGCGACGGCTTTCGAGTTGTTGGCGGATTTAAAATTGTGCCGGCAGGCACTATCCGCTGGCGCGGCTTTTCTTCCCGCTGCGGCTTCGGCCGTATTGAAATTGCCCGAGCGTTTATACGGGCGTCGGCTGGAACTCGAACGCTTGACGGCGGCCTACCGGCGGTCACGAGACGATGGGACGGTGTTGGCGCTGATTTCGGGGGATTCAGGTGTAGGCAAGTCGTATTTGATCGAAGCCTTCGAACGCGAAGCCTTGGCCGACAACGCCAGGTTCGTCGCCGCCAAATGCGATCAATACCAAGCCAATCCGCCGGCGCAAATCTTTCATGAGGCTTTCAAGCAGCCGCTGCGGCAATTATTGAGCGAGGATGATCGGACGCTGGCCGCATGGCGCAGTCGGCTGCAAACCCGTTTGGGCGATCAGGCGCAAGCCATCATCGAGTTGTTGCCGGAACTGGAACCGGTGCTCGGACCTCAGCCCGCTTTGCAAGACTTGCCGTCCCAGGAAGCCAAAAACCGTTTATTGCACGCGTGGGGCAATTTCGTGTCGGTGTTTTGCGAGGCCGATACCCCCTTGTGTTTGTTTCTGGACGATGTGCAATGGGCGGAACCGGCCTTGTTTCCTTGGGTTGAACGCTTATTGTCCGACGTCAATCCTCTGTTTGTGATCCTGGCCTTTCGCGACGGCGGAATTGCAGAGATCGGCGCCTTGGCGCATATGATAGCCAAGGCGCGCCAAGACGGCCTGCATGTCGAAAGCCTGGAACTTTCGGTCTTGCCGGAATCGGCTTTGTCCGAATGTGTGG
>JAQTYP010000303.1 GCA_028688235.1 Methylomonas sp. | reverse complement strand
GCAATATCAGGTCAAAGACGCCAAGGATTACGCATTCAACGTATTGGATCCGAATTCGACGTTAAAGCAGGTTACCGAGAGCGTCGAGCGTGGCGTCATCGGTGCCAGCAATATGGATTTCGTATTGACCGAAGGCCGTAGTGAAATCGTCATGGCGATCAAAAGCGAAATTCAGAACGTCATGGATGCATACAAAGCCGGCATTCTGATTACCAGTGTCAATTTGCAGGATGCCCAGCCCCCCGAACAGGTACAGGGTGCATTCGAAGATGCCATAAGAGCCCGAGAAGACAAGCAACGTCTGATCAACGAAGCCGAGGCCTATTCCAATGACGTAGTGCCCAAGGCGCGCGGTGCGGCTTCCCGTATCGAACAGGAAGCCGAAGGCTATAAGGAAAAAGTCATTGCGCAGGCGAGCGGCGATGTCAGTCGGTTTGGTCAGTTGATGGCCGAGTATAAAAAAGCCCCGGCAGTCACCAAGCAGCGCATGTATATCGAAGCGATGGAGTCTGTATTGGAACGTTCCAACAATGTGTTGATCGATGTGAAAGGTGGTAACAACATCATGTATTTGCCATTGGATAAGTTGACGAGCAAAATGACCGAAGGCGTGGCATCCGCTCTGGTCGAACAGGAGTCGGTCCAATCGCCGGCTTCCGCCATAAAAGAGAACAAGAGCGATATCCGCGCATCGGCTCGTGAACGCGACGTGAGAGGGCGCTAACATGGGAAATAAAATTCTTGTCTCCGTTGCCGCGGTGGTTGTTGCCTTGTATATGTCGGTGTTCACCGTTTCCGAAACCGAACGCACCATCAAGTTTCGACTGGGTGAAATCGTTGCCGGCGATTTCAAGCCCGGAATTCATTTCAAAATACCGTTGATCAATAACGTCAAGAAATTCGACGCCCGGATATTGACGATGGATTCGACGCCCGAACGTTTCCTGACGGCAGAAAAGAAAAACGTCATCGTCGATTCTTTCGTCAAATGGCGCATCGCCGACGTCAAGACTTTTTACACCTCGGTAGCCGGCGACGCCAACCAGGCCAATATTCGCCTCGATCAGATCGTCAAAGATTCGTTCCGCAGTGAATTTAGCAAGCGCGAAATCAAGCAATTGGTTTCCACCGATAGAAGCGTCATTCGCGAGGCATTGATCACCAATGTTTCACCGCAAGCTTTGAAATTGGGTATTGCAATCGTCGACGTTCAGGTCAAGCGTATCGATTTGCCGAACGAAGTGAGTAGTTCGGTGTATCAACGTATGGAAGCCGAAAGGGCGCGCGTGGCTCGAGAGTTTCGCTCGCAAGGTTCGGAGGCGGCCGAAAAAATCCGCGCCGACGCCGACAAGCAGCGCGAAATCATTTTGGCTAATGCCTACCGCAATTCCGAAGTCCTGCGAGGCGAGGGCGATGCAAAAGCCGCCGAGATTTTTGCCAATACCTATAGTGAAGACAGCGATTTTTATGCGTTCTACCGCAGCATGATCGCCTACAAGCAAAGCCTGGGTAAATCCGGCAATATCATGGTGCTCGAGCCCGATTCGGATTTTTTCAAATTTTTCAAACATCAAAAATAAGCGATCACTTCGATACGTAGTAGAAAACGCTTTGCTGATCATGTGCGCATGACAGTAGGGCGTTTTTTGCGATTGGGACAGAGAATAATGCAAAAAAAAGACTCCTGGTTGTTACCGGAAGGCATTTCCGAGGTTTTGCCGGAACAGGCGGCGCATTTGGAGAGCCTGCGTCGCAACCTGCTCGATACCTTCGATCGTTGGGGCTACCAATTGGTGATTCCGCCTTTCGTCGATTTTCTGGATTCGTTGTTGACGGGTTCCGCGCACGATCTCGATCTGCAAACGTTCAAACTCACCGATCAATTGAGCGGTGAATTGTTGGGTGTTCGGGCCGATATGACGCCGCAAGTCGCTCGTATGGACGCGCATAACTTGAAGCACGAATGGCCCACCCGTTTATGTTATGCCGGCACCGTGCTGCATACCTTGGGCGATCCTCTGGAGAAGACGCGCTGTCCGATGCAGATAGGTGCCGAGCTATACGGCCACGCCGGCATAGCCAGCGATTACGAAGTGATCCAATTGATGCTGGAAATGCTGGCCATCAGCGGTATTCAAAACGTGCATTTGGACTTGGGGCATGTCGGCATCTATCGGGCCTTGGTGGAGCAGGCAGGACTCGATGCACAACAGGAAGCAGAACTGTTCGAGGTGCTACAACGCAAGGCCAGGACCGAGTTGGCCGAACTGGTCGAACAATTCGCCATCGGCGATAACTTCGAAACTATTTTCAATACCTTGCCGAAGTTGAACGGCGGTGTGGATATCTTGGCCGATGCGGAGAAAATTCTCGACATCGGTAACGAAGACATTCAAAACGCCTTGCGGGATTTGAACACCATCGCCGAAAAATTGCGTCGCGATTATCCCGCGTTAAACGTCAGTTTCGATTTGGCGGAGTTGCGCGGCTATCATTACCACACCGGCATGGTTTTCGCGGCGTTCGTGCCGACTATCGGCAGGGAAATTGCCCGCGGCGGCCGTTACGATAATATTGGCGCCGTTTTCGGTCGGGCACGCCCTGCAACCGGTTTTAGTGCGGATTTAAAGGTGCTGGCAGGCTTGTTCGAGGGGGAAATCGATTCTAATGCGCAAACGGTGTTCGCGCCGGCGCTGGAAGACGTCGATTTATCTCGAACCGTACGAGATTTGCGTGCCCAGGGGCAAAGGGTCATACAACAACTGCCGGGGCAGCAGGGCGGTCCAGACCAGCTGGGCTGCAACGCCGTACTGGAAAAGCAGGATACGCAATGGCTGGTTCGGCCATTGGCTAGTCGTTCTAGTGCAAAAGCATTCAATTAAGGTAGAAAACGAGTTATGGGTAAAAATGTTGTTGTTATCGGCACACAATGGGGTGACGAAGGTAAGGGCAAGTTAGTCGATTTGTTGACCGAGGAAGCGGCAGCGGTCGTGCGTTTTCAGGGCGGCCACAATGCCGGGCATACGCTCGTTATCAACGGCCAAAAAACCGTATTGCATTTGATACCGTCCGGCGTGTTGCGTGAAGGCGTGCAATGCATGATAGGTAATGGCGTGGTGCTATGCCCCGAAGCGCTGTTGAAGGAAATCGAGATCCTGGAAAACTCCGGCGTACCGGTCAGAGACCGGCTGAAAATCAGCGAGGCTTGCGCGCTGATTTTGCCCGTGCATGTCGCCATCGATCAGGCCAGAGAGAAGGCGCGCGGCGATAAAGCCATAGGCACCACGGGTCGTGGCATAGGGCCCGCCTACGAAGATAAAGTGGCACGTCGCGGTTTGCGGGCCGGCGATTTGCGAAACGGCGAGGAATTCGCCAAACGCCTGAAAGATCTGATTGACTACCATAATTTCATGCTGGTCAATTATTATCATGCCGAGCCTGTCGATTACGATGCGATTTTGAAGGCCACGCTGGAGCTGGGCGAACATATCAAGCCTATGCTGACCGATGTCGGCGAGGAACTGCAAGCCTATCAATCCCAAGGCCACAATATCTTGTTCGAAGGTGCGCAAGGGGCTTTGCTGGATATCGATCACGGGACTTATCCTTACGTGACCTCGTCGAATACCACGGCGGGCGGTGCGGCGACCGGTGCCGGCGTTGGGCCTTTGGCTATCGATTATGTTTTGGGTATCACCAAAGCCTATTCTACCCGGGTCGGTAACGGCCCGTTTCCGACCGAATTGGATGAC
This sequence comes from Methylomonas sp., assembly GCA_028688235.1. Lineage (GTDB taxonomy): Bacteria > Pseudomonadota > Gammaproteobacteria > Methylococcales > Methylomonadaceae > Methylomonas. The sequence continues at coordinate 1,002 of JAQTYP010000303.1, read as the reverse complement.
GGCAACGGCGATCATCTGGGCGTCAAGGGTCACGAATTCGGCGCGACGACAGGCCGCAAACGCCGCTGCGGTTGGTTCGACGCCGTATCCATGCGTAAATCCGCGCAGCTCAACAGCTTGAGCGGCATATGTCTGACCAAATTGGACGTGCTGGATGGTTTGGAAAAAATCGGTATTTGTACGGCTTATAAAATCAACGGCCAAACGACAGAAATCGCTCCATTGGGTGCGGATCAATACGAGGCCTGCGAAGCCGTCATCGAGGAAATGCCGGGCTGGGTCGGAACGACGGCCGGAATCACCTCGTTCGATCAGCTGCCGGAAAACGCCAAGGCTTACATCGCACGTATCGAAGCGTTGGTCGGCGTCAAAGTCACTATTTTATCGACCGGCCCTGACCGCAACGAAACCATCGTGTTGGAAAGCCCGTTCGCTTGATTTCTTTTCGCAGTACGCCGGGAATTGCCGGGCGATGTCCGGCATTTTTCTGCTAGAAAGATGGCTGTATTCAAATTGACAGCGTTCTGCAAAAACAGTACCTTAGAACACTTTTCTATCAGTTGTCTTCAATCCCGAATCCTAAGAGTCATTAATGGAAGAATTTCATCGTATCAGTCGTCTCCCGCCTTATGTCTTTAATATCGTCAACGAGCTGAAAGCCAAGGCGCGAGCCGACGGCGAAGATATCATTGATTTCGGCATGGGTAATCCCGATCAGCCGACTCCGGCGCACATTCTGAATAAGATGGTGGAAGTGGCGCAACGCGGAGACACGCATCGCTATTCGGTTTCCAAGGGTATTCCGCGTTTGCGCAAGGCGATCTGCGGTTGGTACAAGAATAGATTCGACGTGGATCTGGACTTCAATACCGAAGCTATCGTCACGATAGGATCCAAGGAAGGTCTTTCGCATCTGGCGTTGGCGACGCTGGGTCCGGGCGACGTGGTGTTGGTGCCCAATCCCGCCTATCCGATACATCCATACGGCGTAGTGATCGCCGG
>JAQTYP010000302.1 GCA_028688235.1 Methylomonas sp. | reverse complement strand
CTTTTGTCGCCTATTTCCGCCGCTGCAATCAACGCGAAAGATGTCGTAGCGGTAGTCGTCATTTCCTGAAGATTGACGACTTGCAGATCGGCGATAACTCTGGTTAAAAAATCCATAAGAAAACAAGCGAAAGGCGAAAGGCGAAAGGCGAAAGGCGAAATCAGACTAGCGACACATGAATAAAGATCAACTGCCTGCTTCCGCCTTTATTTTGTTTTATCCCAACATTCTATCCAGCATCATCATGATGATGAAGCCGACCATCAACGAAAAAGTAGCGATACGTGATCGGCCCTTGGCATGGGTTTCAGGGATGATCTCCTCGCTGATGACGAACAGCATGGCTCCGGCCGCAAATCCCATCGCGATGGGTAATACCGATGAAAAAACCGTCACCATCGTGATACCCAACAAGCCGCCGACGGGCTCCACCAAGCCGGTGAATGTGGCGATAGCCACGGCCTTCCATTTGTTATAGCCCAGCCCCACCAACGGCAAGGCGACGGCCAAGCCCTCCGGCAAGTTCTGCAGCGCAATGGCGATAGACAGCACTAAGCCGTTTTTCATATCGCCGGAACCAAAACTGACCCCCACCGACATCCCTTCCGGAAAGTTATGGATCGTGATGGCGATGATGAATAACGAGATCTTTTGCAAGGAATCCAAGCTCTCATCCGCAACGGCATCGAAATGCAGATGAGGCAATTTTTCATCGGCAAAATGTAAGAACAATGCGCCCAACAGCATGCCAGCCGACACGACCAACAACCCCTTGCCGGGCCAGATTTGTTCGCCGTAATCCATACCCGGGACCAGCAATGAAAATGCAGTCGCGGCCAACATCACGCCGGCAGCCGCACCCAGCATGCCGTTGAACAAGCGTACGGAGATATCTTTTAAAAACAATGCCGGCAAGGCACCGACCCCTGTCGCCAAACCGGCCAGAATACTGGCCAAAAATCCGATCACGACGACTGCGTCGAAAATCAGATAAAGACTCCCGAAAACCACGACCTGACTGAGCAGAAACAAGCCGGCAATAGCGGCCCAGCGTTGCAGCGGCGGCAATGCCACCAACTTCAGGTAGTAAGGCTGTGCCTGTAAACGTAGATACTGCGTTTCGAAGAAGGCTTGAATATCGAACATGTGATTCCCCGTGAGTGATGTAAATGCCGGCCACCGCTTTGTTTGATGGCCGCGATAAAAATAGGCGATATTCCGGCATTACGCCATCGGCCAACGCAAAAAGTGCTTTCTCCTGCCCTGTTGCATTCAGGCCCGGTCGAATGGAAACGCTAAGACTCTATCGATTGCATCGTGCCCTTGCGCAACCATCAACAGTCTATCCAATCCCATGGCCACGCCGCTACAAACCGGCAAACCGGCTTTCAATGCGTCTAAAAACAATGCGTCTTTTGCGACCGGAGCCAAGCCATGGCTGTGCCGATAAGCCATTTCACGCTCGAAACGGGTCTCTTGTTCGACGACATCATTCAGCTCGAAGAAACCATTGGCCAACTCCATCCCATCGATGAAGACCTCGAAGCGGTCCGCCACTCGGGGATCGCCCGCGTTGATACGGGCAAGGGACGATTGTATGGCCGGATAGCCGAAAACCAGACAAATCGCCTGTTTGGGCATAGATGGCTGAACGAGATGACTGAACAAAAAATCCAGCCACACGGCATGATCGTTTCCACATAAGGCATTGGCCTCGGCTAGACCGTGTTCAGCGGCCGCCTGGCGGTAATGTCGCCGATCGAAACTCAAGGGGTCGAGATCCGTGATTTCGGTAAAAATCTGCCGGTAGCTGCAGCTGTGCACGGATAATTCGGACCTATCGGAAGCGAGCAGCGTCACCAGCAAATCGACCACCTCTGCCATCAATTGCTCCAAATCGAAACCGACTCTGTACCACTCGAGTATCGTGAATTCAGGATTGTGCAAACGCCCGCTTTCGCCGTTCCTGAAGGCTTTGCAGATCTGGTAAATGCTGCCGCTACCGGCGGCCAACAAGCGCTTCATCGCAAATTCCGGCGATGTTTGCAGAAAATAAGTCTTATCTTGCGGGGGATGGTGGAATTGGCTGGAAAAAAAATCCAGATTCGGATCGGTGCCGGTCGCGCCGCAGAGCAGCGGCGTTTCCACCTCCAACACAGCGCGATCGGCAAAGAATAGGCGGATATCGGCCAACAACTGCGCGCGCCGTCGCAGTAGCCGCATATCCGCCGCGGGCCGCCAGCGGCTAGACACTATTCTTTGACGCGGGAAACGTATTCGCCGGTACGGGTATCGACTTTGATGACCTCGCCGATTTGCACGAACAACGGTACGCGCACGACGGCCCCTGTTTCCAATGTGGCCGGTTTACCGCCGCCGCCAGAGGTGTCGCCTTTCAATCCGGGGTCGGTTTCGGTGATCGCCAGCTCTACGAAATTGGGCGGAGTCACCGACAACGGCGAGTCGTTCCACAAGGTCAGAATGCACATATCCTGCTCTTTCAGCCATTTGAGCGCTTCGCCAACCGCGTTTTTGTCGGCCTGGTATTGCTCGAAGGTATCGGGCACCATGAAATGCCAGAATTCGCCGTCGCTATAAAGGTATTGCATGTCTCTGTCGACGACATCCGCGCCTTCCACGGTATCACCGGATTTGAATGTGCGCTCGATGACGCGTCCGGTTTTCAGGTTGCGGATTTTGACTCGGTTGAAAGCCTGGCCCTTGCCCGGCTTAACGAACTCGTTCTCGATAATCGAGCAGGGGTCGTTGTCCAACATGATTTTCAAACCGCCCCTAAACTCGTTGGTGCTAAAAGTCGCCATTTTTTCCTCGTGAAACAAACAATAAGTCTGACGATTATAATGGATAAGGATTTTATTCGGAAACCGGAGCACCATTGAACACCGCAATCGACCCTTGGCAACGTCAACTTGCCGAGGCATTTTCCAGTGTCGACGCCTTGTGTCGGCACCTACAAATCGACGCTAGCAGCCTGCCATTACTGACGGATTTCAAAGACTTTCCACTGCGAGTACCGCGAGGCTTCGCCGATTGCATGGAAAAAGGCAACCCTGCCGATCCATTACTGAGGCAGGTCCTGCCGCTACGAGACGAGCTTTATGAATATCCAGGTTACAGCCTGGATCCGGTCGGCGATTTGCCTGCCGTTGCAAAAGCCGGCGTCATCCATAAATATCGAGGCCGAGTGTTGCTGTTAGTCACCGGCGGCTGCGCAGTGCACTGCCGTTACTGTTTTCGCCGCCACTTCCCCTACGGCGAGCTGCAGTTGTCCGGCCAAAAAATCGATCAAGCCATAGCTTATATTCAAGAACACCAGGACATCTCAGAGGTCATACTCAGCGGCGGCGATCCCTTGTTATTGAGCGACGATAAAATCGCCGATTTGTTTGACCGACTGAGCGAGATTGGACATATCCTGCGCATCCGTATTCATAGCCGTATCCCCGTGGTATTACCAGCCAGAATTACCGCCCGCTTTTTGCAAATCCTTGCCGCTCAGCCGCAACAAATGTTATTGGTTCTGCACGCCAATCATCCCAACGAATTGAGCGACGAAGTCGCCACGGCATGCAGGCTATTATCGGAAAATCAAGTGACCTTGTTGAATCAAAGCGTATTACTCAAGGACGTCAACGACGACGACCGCGTACTCGGCAGATTGAGCGAAAAATTGTTTTATTTCGGCGTTATACCCTATTATTTACACCGTCTGGACCGCGCTTTAGGCGTAGGGCACTTTGCCGTATCCGACAAAAAAGCCAGACGGCTGATCCAAACGCTACAAAAAAACCTACCTGGATATCTGGTCCCCAAACTGGTAAAGGAGCAGGCAGGTGCAGCTTATAAAATCCGTATTGCTTAGGAATATGCGCAAAATAACTTCTCGAAACAGTAAGCATTGTGAAGGTTCGGCAACTCGCTCGACAGGACGCCGTAAATGCGTCCATGTAGGCTTGGCGGCTATCCCTGCCGCCGACACCTGCCTATCGAGTCACTGACTCCCCTTTCCGATTTTGAAGAAGTTACTTCATGCTCCTTCCTTAACATGAATTCCCCACGACCGTTGTCATGAGATAACACGCCATGCCCACGCCCACAGCAAACCATGAAAGCCTCTCCAGGGGCCTACTGATAGGCGCGTTGCTTGTGTTTGTCGCAGATTTTGCCTGCGTCGTTCGGGAACAACACACCTGGTCCACGGATACTTTAAGTGAATTAGCCCGGCTGAGCCTCCCCGGGCTCGGCATCTTGCTGCTGGGCGTGCTATTGCGCCGCCCCACGTCGCGTGAAAAGTCCGGCAAAAACACCAGTCAGCGGTGTTTTTCCCACCTGCCTATCCCCGCGGTCGTCGTGAATCGTCGAGGCCGGATATGCAATGCTAATCCGGCTGCGACTCGACTGGTCGGCCTCCATTTAAATGCATTATTGAACCGGCCCGTACACAAATACTTCCATCCTCCACAATCTACCCCCGAAAATTGTAAGCTTTGCCAACATATCAAGGCGGGCCTGGACATGCCGGCAGACGACTTTGCCTTCGCCAAACCGTTATGGCAGCAAATCTCCTTGAGCCGAATGACTAAGGGCAAATCCGAACGATTATTACAGTTACATTTCGACATCTCGAATCGTAAACAAGCCGAAGAACGAATGGCGTTAGTATTGGATGGCGCGGAATTGGGTTATTGGGATTGGGATTATGTGAACGGCAAATATCAAGTCAACCAGCGTTGGCTGGAAATGCTGGGACTGGAAAAGGACGACCTGGATG
>JAQTYP010000301.1 GCA_028688235.1 Methylomonas sp. | reverse complement strand
CCAAGGTGGATCATCTTATTTACAAATTCGAGGTTTACAAGGTTATCTTCCATTTATCGAAAAAATCCTAACACGATTTTGCGCAACATAGTCAATGCAGACTCGGACAATGGTATTACGGCGGCGAAGGGCACGATTGCTTTTCCGAGCTTCCGGGTTACCGCGAGATAGAAGAACCCCACAAAATAGTTCATCAATCCGCGATCGACGCCTTGAAGGCCTACGCCCGGAACGACACTGACACGATGCTGAAAGAAATCGGAAAAATGGAAGAAGCGAGTATTGCGGTATTGGTTAATCTGGAGAAAATGGCCGTCAGTGCCGAAAAAGATAGCGATGCTTTGTGCCGGTCTCGGTAAGTTTAAATTTCCGGCGGATTCCGCCGATATATCCTAAAAACCGCAATCAATCCAAGTAAATCGAGAACTATACCTACTAAATCAACTTGTTATTAAAATATTCCATTCACCGTTTAGATGGCGATTCGAAGTTGGCAACTATTTGAAAATTTTCGTGGACAAAATAATTTTTCGAGACTCATAGAAAAAAACCTGCCGCTAGCTGCGGATTAAACGGAAAGTACAAATGCAGGTAGGACGCCCGCAACGAACCGCTACGATAAAAAGCCTCCGCCTGACTGCGCTGACGTTGCGGCGTCGAATGACTGAAAGCGGCCATGTCGGTTTCCAGCAACGAATGATGAAAACTATGCCCCCGGATTTCACCTAGCTCCAGGTGTAAGCTGTGCATGCCCAGATTGACCAGTCTGTCTTGCATAAGGGCACGGCCCTGCAAAAGACCCACCATCTCAGCAGCATGACCGTCCTTGTCGACCAGGCTGTCGAGTAAATACAAAAAACCGCCGCATTCGGCATAAATCGCTTTGCCAGCGTGATGATGGTCACGTAGAGCCTGTTTCATCGCTCGATTATCGGCCAAAGCCTTAAGATGCAATTCCGGATAGCCGCCGGGTAAATAAACACCGTCGGCTTCAGGCAATTGCGTATCCGCCAACGGCGAGAAAAACTTCAATTCCGCCCCCATGGCTTTCAGGCAATCCAGATTGGCCGGATAGATAAACGAAAATGCCGCGTCTTTCGCCACTGCAATGCTTTTGCCCGCCAACAGCTTCGGCATTCGACAGCCTTCGACAGGATCGAAAGCCACGGGTATAGGCAGGCGACAGGTGGCAAATTCGTTCAACAACTCGGCCGCACGCTGCAAACGCCGGTCGAGGTCGCCGATTTCGTCGGCCTGCATCAGTCCCAAATGCCTGGAGGGCAGATCGACGGACGTATGCTTGGCCATCGCCGCCAGCAACGGCAAACCCTGCGGCAACGCTTCCTGCAACAAACCAGCGTGCCCAACACTACCGACCTTGTTGGCGATGACGCCCGCGCAAGTCAAGCCCGCCCGGTAATTGGCCAAGCCGAAGGCCACGGCGGCAAAGGTTTGCGCCATACCTTGGGCATCTATCACGACCGCAACCGGAACATCCAGCGCTTGGGCCAAATCAGCAGAGCTGCTATCACCATCATATAAACCCATGACGCCTTCGATCAATATCAGATCGGATTCACCGGCGGCCCGGTACAGCAAGTCCCGGCAATGCGCTTCACCCATCATCCACAAATCCAGTTGATACACGGAATGGCCGGAAGCACAGGCCAAGATTTGCGGATCGATGAAATCCGGACCGGTCTTGAACGCCCTGACCCTTAAGTTTTGGCGGCGAAAATGGTAAGCCAGTGCGGAGGTTACCGTGGTCTTGCCCTGGCCGGAAGCCGGAGCGCTGATCAGCATCGCCGGGCAATGGCGAATAAGAGAAGAAATGTTCATATGTTTACAATGTGTATTCCGCCGGCGACGACAACGGCGCAGCCAAAATCCTGAAATTCAATACCGCACAGAAAAGCTGCGCACCCAATCGCCAGGCCGGACCAGCGTTTTGCCGATGCCATCCTCGAGCTGGCCGGCGGCCATGGTGGGCCCCACATCGGTAACGACCATCACGCCGATCGCGTTGGTAAAACCCATTCCGCTGGTTTCGGAATCACCAGAAGAATAAACCATCAATCGCTCGCCCACCCTGATTCTATCCTGGGCGCCGGCGGCGAGCATGATACGCTGCTTGTCGACGCTATCGACACGCGCGGCGAACGGATAGCAGGCAAACATCTGCTGAATGTCGGCTGTGGCCATTGCGATGATTTGAGTGATCTTGTGTCCGGCGGAAGTCGAATCGAAGCGCTCGCTACCCACGCTATAACCGGCCGGCAGACTGACATCGCCCAAGATGGAGTCGCTATAGCGCTGCTGAAACACCAGGGCACCTGTGAAACCGTCGTGAACGTAAACATCGATCGCAATACTGCGCCGGGCCACATAGTCTCTGGCCATTGATTTGATGGAAGCCAAAATCCCGCTACCGCGGACATATTCCGTCGATTCGATTTTGAAGTCGCGTATGACGCCTGACAACACCAATTCAGCGTTATTTTGCCTTGCAAGCCTCAGCAACAGCGAATCGACACGATGATCCAGGACGGAAATTTCCGGGGCTAGCTCGGGACGGTCGTATATCAGGGTATTGGTCTGATTGCGGACAATAAAATCGCCGCTCTCCATCAGCCGGTTGCCGATCTCCCTGGGTATGCCGCTGTATAAATCCTGACTGTCCGCACCGCTGATCTGCTCGGTACTCATCGCAGGAAAGGCCGTCGCAACCAGACGCTTGCGGTAATGCGTCTGGCAAGTCTGCTGCTCGCTCGATAATACGGCCAAAACCTGAACATGGTAAGCGCCGCCCTCCTGCCATTCGTCGACCACTTTGATATCGCTCGCCGCAAGCGATTTGGCCTTCTCCGGCTTCAATTGGCTTGAAATAGTCGCAATCGCATTGTCGATCGCCGCCTGTCTTGCGCTCTCGGCACCCGCTCCTGTGATCGGAGCGCTGCCTTGCACCGTCGTTTGCCGACTGGCCCCCGAATCTTCTCTGTAGTCTTCTCCGCCGGCGCATGCGGTCAGCAATAACAGCAACAACATCGGCAAACCATTAAAGCGCATTGACAAATCCATTCAGCAGCAAATAGTTGAACAGGATACGCACACCGGTGTTGACTGTCCATTGCAGGTCGTAAAAACCCGTATCCAGCATCGCGCCGTCGACGACATTCCTGCTTTTGGAAAAACCTTGTACATGAAACTGGTCGCTGCAATCGGGCGCCCCGCAAGCCAAGTTGATCCTCATACTGGCGGCAGTTTTGTTGCCTATCCGGGTAAAAGGCAGTTTGCCGTCTTCGCGTATGCACTGGTTGACGTAAGCTACATCGCCCCCCATGCATTGGTAAAATCGCGGCGTCAGCTTCAACTCCAGCGTCGATCTCAGATTATCCTGTACGGCGCGATAATCCGCCGCCCGCGCTTGCCGCAAATAGGTATCCAGATAAACCCTATAGGCCTCATGACTGACAACCCGAAAACCGACGGTGTCATGTCCGCCAACGGGTTCGGAATACAACTGTTCAGCCAGTCCGCGATAGGCGTTCAAGTGGGAAGCTTGTTGGGCGGAAGACCAGCGCTGGCTGAAATTCCTCCCTCCGTTATCTTCGAGCTGACTATAGCCACTGGCCGTCAATGTTTTTTCATTTGCCGGCACCGCATTCGCATGGTCCCGGCTCTTGATACTAGAACATCCGGTCAGCGCCAACATCAGCACCCCTAATAAGACTTTGCTGCCTTTCATAAATTTCTCCTACATATCTGAAGGTTTCATCGGCTAATTGCGGCATTTCTTGAGTTACCAAAGAGTCGAAGCGCCGATAATTTCTGCGATTGCAAGGATACTTGCTATGCTAGACCCTATTCGCATATTCCTATCAACACGCTCGGAGAACGCCCATGCCCCATACTGCACAGCAAGTCGAAGACGATGTTCGCGAAGCCTTGGAATCGGGCATCGACATTTATCAGCGCGTCAAGGCCATTACCCTTAAGGCGCTGACGGAACGCCAACTGGATCTGGAAAATATCAAAAGTGTCATGGAAGCCGCCGTCAAGGGTATAGCCTCCGGCATAACCCGACAGAGCGAACCGGCCAAGGCCGACTTCGACAGAGCGATGTCGGCGCTCGATGACGTACTGGAAAAAACCGCGCAGGCATCGAAATTGGCGATAGAAGAAGCGGCATCCCGCATCGGCGAATTTTCGGAAAACGATCTGAGCCGCGCCGCCGCCGATATCCAAAGTTTGGAGCAAATCTTTCTGGAAACCGTGGAAAATATCGCGCGCGACAGCAACAAGATGATCTTCGACGCCGCCCGGAATTTCCTGGCCCATGCCCAAAAAAACGGCACCGCCGTCGGCAGACAGGCGCATTCGATATTGGCCGCATTGAGTGATGTTCGCCGTCAGGGCCAAAACGCCGTGTTATCGGGAGCCGCAACGACTGCTGCCATTGTCGCCGAAATCGGTAGCGGCATACTGACGGGCATAGCCGAAAGTTTGGAAGGACTCAAAACCAAATCCTGAACACTTCGCCATCATGTTGTGGGAATTTCTGAATGCCGCCAAGGATATTGGCAGAATGCAAGACATCGCTACGGTCTTGATACGTTACGGCTTTGGCAGTTTCGTACGCCTGGTCGGGCTGGAAAGGGTTCTGGCGCAACTCGGACGACGCCTGCATTGGCAGCATGCCGAAGAATTCGCCAATCTCGATACGCCGCGCCGTATTCGGCACATGCTGGAAGAATTGGGGCCGACCTTCATCAAAATGGGGCAAATCCTGGCGACGCGGG
>JAQTYP010000008.1 GCA_028688235.1 Methylomonas sp. | reverse complement strand
ATTAGCCTGGGGCTATCGCGAGTTTCACCCCTATATCGGCAAATGCCGGTTTAACGACTGCCGCCATGTCAACGACAAAGACTGCGCCGTGCGAGAGGCTGCCGAACACGGTTCGATTCCGCCGAGTCGTTATCGACGTTTCTTGAAACTCAGAGAAAAGATGCCGCCGGCCAATCGCAGTTGATGGGCAGCTAAACTAGCCATGATGCAGGATTATTTATGTCACAACTGATAGCCATCGCTTTGGGAGGCTCTGCCGGCGCGGTAATGCGCTTTTGGGTCGCCAACGGCATTTATGCCGCTTTAGGGCGAAATTTTCCGCACGGCACCTTGTTCGTCAATGTGACTGGCTCGTTGTTGATGGGGTTTTTGACCGAAATATTGATTCAACGCTTTGCGGTTGCCGTCGAATATCGTGCCGCCGTTCTAGTCGGCTTTCTCGGCGCCTTTACGACATTCTCGACATTTGCACTGGAAACCCTCTATTTGTTCGAAGAAGGCAGCCTATTAAAAGCCTTTTTGAATGTTTTCCTAAGCGTCATACTCTGTCTGAGCGCGTGCTGGGTGGGTTTGATTTGGGGTAGAGCGGCGTTTTCGGAAAATATTACCCCATGGTTCGACCAACACCTACCCGTCTTCCAACTGGCTTGGACTTTTCTAGCCGCATTTGGCTTGTCGATTTTGGCGCAATTAGTCATCAATCATTTCGATGCAGGCAACGAAATACAGGCGATTTTTTTCATTTCACTGCTAGGCGGAATAACCATCGTGTCCACATTGTGTTTTGGACTTAAGCATTCGGCGCTGTTGCAAGTCGAAATTCATCAAATGCTAAGCTTGTTCATCGTCAACACCCTGCTTGGCGTGGCGATGATTTGGTCTGGCTCCTGGATAGGAAATTGGATATGGCAACTCAAACTGTCACCGTAGCCCGCATTTATTTGCGCGAAGGCGAGCATTTGCTCGGTAAGCTGATCAAACTGCTGCATGACGAAGAAAAAGTATCCGGCGTTACCGTGCTGCGCGGCATAGCCGGCTTCGGTCCCGATGGCGAACTTCATCTTTCCTCGTTGGTGGACTTGTCGTTGGATCTGCCGTTAATCGTCGAATTTTACGACGCGCCTGAGCGCGTCGATGCGATTCTGAAAGATCTGGAAAGACATTTTGGACTGGCCCATGTCGTCACCTGGCAAGCCCAAGGCCGGCTGCGTAGCGACTAAGCCCGCGGCCTCCGGTCAACCCGGCGGCCAAGTCAAACGTCTGCCGCCCAATACGTGCAAATGTAAATGATGAACCGTTTGTCCGCCGTCGTCGTTGCAGTTAAACACACTACGATAACCGGTTTCCGCATAGCCCAGTTGCCCGGCGACTTTGGCCGCCGTTTGCAGCATATATCCACCCAACTCCGCATCATCCAGCGCGTTTAGGTTAGCCACATGCCGCTTGGGCACAACCAGCACATGCATAGGCGCTTGCGGATTGATGTCCCTAAACGCCAATACCTTGTCATCTTCGAAAACCACATCGGGTTTAATTTCGCCGCTTACCATCTTACAAAACAGACAATCTGTCATAGTCATACTCCTTGTACCTCGTTAACTGCTTATGATTCTACCTGCATAGGCAAGTTTCAAAGGCACAAGCTAACATGGCCGATGTACAAAATCCAACTAGGCGCCGCAATTGGCGGTAAAATTTAACAAAAATTTTTAACCCATTCACCATCCAAGGATTTTCCCTCTATGAAAATTTTGATCGTCGGCAGCGGCGGCCGTGAGCACGCCCTGGCCTGGAAAGTCAAACAATCGTCCAATGTCGACCATGTTTTTGTTGCGCCCGGCAATGCCGGTACCGCATTGGAACCCGGCATCGAGAACGTCGCCATACAGGTCGACGACATCGAAGGACTGTTGAGCTTTGCCCAGGCACGCGACATCGCATTAACCATCGTTGGCCCGGAAGTACCCTTGGTAAAAGGCATTGTCGACGCATTCAGCGCCGAAGGCCTAGCCTGCTTCGGCCCGACCGCAAAAGCCGCACAACTGGAAGGTTCCAAATCGTTCTGCAAAGACTTCATGGCCCGCCATGGCATACCGACGGCGGAATATCGGACTTTCACCGACACCGATCAAGCCATTGCCTACATTAACCGTAAAGGCGCGCCTATCGTCGTCAAAGCCGACGGCCTAGCGGCCGGCAAAGGCGTCATCGTCGCGCAGACCGAAGAGGAAGCGATAGCCGCGGTCAACGACATGCTATCCGGCAACAGTTTCGGCGAAGCCGGCCATCGAGTAGTCATCGAAGAATTCTTGGCCGGCGAAGAAGCCAGCTTCATCGTCATCGCCGACGGTCTTAATGCCCTTCCCATGGCCACTTCGCAAGACCATAAAGCCCGAGACAACGGAGATCAAGGCCCCAATACCGGCGGCATGGGAGCCTACTCGCCGGCTCCCATCGTCACGCCTGAAATCCATCAACGCGTCATGGACGAAGTCATTTATCCTACGCTGAAAGGCATGCGCGAAGACGGGCTACCCTACACTGGCTTTTTATACGCGGGCTTGATGATAGGCAAGAATGGCAGCATCAAGGTACTGGAATACAACTGCCGTTTTGGTGACCCTGAAACCCAGCCCATCATGATGCGTTTGAAAAGCGATCTGGTCGAGCTTTGCCTAGCCGCACTGAATCAGTCGCTGGATCAAGTGACGACGGATTGGGATGAACGTGCCGCATTGGGCGTAGTATTGGCTGCCGGCGGCTATCCGGACGACTACGCCACGGGCAAGATCATCAGCGGTTTGCCCGCGGAAGATGGCGCCGACCGCAAAGTCTTTCATGCCGGCACCCAACAACAAAACGGCGCCATCATCACCGCCGGCGGACGCGTACTTTGCGCTTGCGCCTTGGGAGACGGCATTCAAGATGCCCAAACCAAAGCCTATCAGCTATGCCGACAAATAAACTGGCCGGATATGTATTACCGCACCGACATCGGATTTAAAGCAATCCAGTAAAGCCCAACAAACGCCGGCATGGCAGCGCTGTTCGGTATCTTCTACCGCTATCCGCGTCAGCCAGACCGGCCATATTTTTTAAATGGCTTAGGCCGATTTCCACTGCTTTACCGAGCAAGACAATACTGTTGAATTCCAGGCCGTGGTTTACCACCTCGGTCTCAACGCGTTTCATGTCGTACGCTTTACCCAAACAGAGGTGAGGCTTTTCCTCCACTGGCTTGATTTTCGGTGCGGGCAAGGCGCGACCTTCGATGGTGGGCGTCACTAGCCGGCTATACGGATGAAATCAGTTTCTGTGGGTTATATTACCGGGCCGCCACTGTTAGGTTCAGGCGTAGTAAACGCCGGACTATCGTAAATTGGCTTAAAAGCACAGCTAAACAAGGCAGACACAAAAAACGCACCTACCCTGGAAGGCTCGATCTTAGGAATATGCGCAAAATAACTTCTCGAAAAAGTAAGCAATGCAGAGGTTCGGTGACTCGCTCGACAGGACGCCGTGAATACGTCCATATAGGCTTGGCGGCGACTATCCCTGCCGCCGACACCTGCCAATCGAGTCACTGAACCTCCTTTCCGATTTTGAAGAAGTTACTTCATGTTCCTTCCTTAGCGTTTAGTTTTTACGCCGAGCAATAGACAAAAAGCCCAGCAGCGCGCTACCCATCAACCATGCCGCGCCAGGCACGGGTACCGGCGCCGAACCTCTGGTATAAGCCGAGGCAGAGCCATAAAAATCGATCGTGGAATCGCCCTCGACGAGGAAAACCAGTTTCAACAAGCCACTTCTTGATGTCTCCTGATTCCAGAAATTGTTATCTAAGCTGGCAGAACGGGAAGCAGAATCCGAAAATCCGCCGATGCTACTGTACAAAACGCTAAGTTGCACATTGCCGCCTGCATAGCCCGAATCGCCGGGCTCATCGACATCGCTCTGGGCAGACAACGAATACGGTACGCTGACCTCAATTATGCCAGAACCTGTCAGAGACCAGTTTACATAACGCTGCGAATAGCCGTATGCAGAGCGTTCCTGGTAACCCGACTGGGCGTTGGCATGCAGACTATTTTCAGCCGCCGAAGACGCCGCTGAAGCAAACGCATCCGCGGCAGCCGTATTCAGGCTGCTGCTCCAGCCATCGACAGAATCATAGTGTTGCGCAGGGTATACGTGATTGGTCTCATCGTAAATAGAACTACCACCCTGGGTAGAGCTATAGCTAGGACTGTAGCTGACATCGCCCGTCATTACGTTAATCTGAAATTGCGACCAATCGATATCGGCGCTGGCGGACGATGCGGCAAGCGACGCGTTGACAGGCAACAACAATCCCAACGCCATCCCGGCCAATGGTAAGCGCATAGCGGTAAGGTACTTGAATGTCATATAAGACTCCATGAAGAAAAATTGAATGAGTTTGGTGCGTTTCAATTTGCACCAAGCTCCTAAAGGCAAATTATATGCCTAGAATAAAAACTGATTACCCGAAAACGACTTATAACACCAAAGCCAATTCACCTAGCTTGCATTTAGCCTGCAATGTAAAGAAACCTGACAGTTTTGTCAGGTCGGCAAACAGGCACAAAACCCGCTAAACCGGACTCTGCAAGCCTCCTGCCCGCTGGTGCGTCAAGATACTTGCGGAATTTGCCGTAAAAAATTTCGACATGGATTGAACCTAGAAAAATCATTTTGCCCACGAAAATATTGCGGCCCACATCGATTTGCGGCGCTGATGCGTCCAAACCCTCTTCTGCTTCCCTGGCGGCTATCAGATCGCCGGCCTTTTCGAAGGCGTTCACGAAGGAGTCGCCTTGCACCAGCGATTTAACGAACTTGCTTTACATGGATGTATGTTTCGCTTTTGCCGTGACTATTCGGCTCACCGCGTATCTTCATCGGCTCGATCAAGGTCGATTTATAATCCGCCCCTCCCTGTTGGATATCAGCCCACCCCCATCGATCGACCAAGTGAAACACCGCAATCCACTGCGGCATTTCACACACTTTTGCAATCTCGTGCCAAACACGCGAAGCATTGCAAAAACCAAGTTTTCCACCGCTCTGCAGTTATTGATGGATGCCGTTATGGCTTGGCACAAAACCTGCTTTATATTCCTGGCGACTCAAATCAAACCACGAACCGCCTTTCTGCGCGCATGGCATTTTCAGACCACGACATCTACCGGATTTTTTTAAATAGCCGTCCGCAAATCCAGCGTTTTCTGCATCAGCGCATCCGCTGTGCGGACACAGCCGCCGATTTGATCCAGGATATTTATCTGAAGCTGATGCTGCTGAAGCCGCCGCCCAGTAGCGAGATCGAAGTCCGCGCCTGGCTATTCACGGTAGCCTCCAACCTCTCCATAGACCATATCCGCACCCAGAAGCGCCGCACCGAGCTGCTGGATCAATACCTGGGCGACGAGACCGACATCGATCATTCCGAAGCGCCGGAACAAATCGCCGAGGATAGGGATCAGTTGCAGCAAGTGCAGTCGGCTCTGGCGGAATTGCCCGACCAATGCGCCGAAATCCTTTACTTGAGCCGAGTCGAAGGACTAAGCCACGCCGAGATCGCACGCCAGTTGAAAATTTCCACCAGTTGGGTGGAAAAACAGCTGGCCAGGGCCTTGAACCATTGTCGCCTGGCCATCGAGCGATAATGTGGCTTCAATCCCTCTCGTTCGTTATAGTGATTATCCGTACCCACTCATCACGCCACCGATGACCGAATCCACACAGCAAATCCGCGAACAGATAAGGCAGGAAGCCGTTGCCTGGCATGTGCGCTTGACGTCCGGTGCTTCGACGGCTGATACAAAAGAAGCATTCGAAAGCTGGCAACTGCAAAGTCCTGAGCACAGCCAAGCCTATCACGACATCGCCAACCTGTGGCAACGACTGCCCGGGTCATTATTGGCCGACCGGCAGCGCCGCCGCGAACTCGTAGCGAAGCGCCGACGCTCGCAATTACGTCAGCGCGGCCTGAGTTTTGCGGTCGCGGCCTCGCTGTTTCTGGCGGTAGTTACTGGTTTTTATCCGGATTACCTGACGCATCCCCTGGCCGATTACCGCACTCGAATCGGCGAACAAACCTCGATCACCTTGAGCGACGGCAGCGTTGCGCATCTGAATACCGACACCGCGCTTGACGTGGTCATCGACGGCAACCAGCGGTGGGTTGAACTGCTGCGCGGCGAAGCCGAATTCGAGGTCGCCCACGACACCAACCGGCCGTTCAGAGTTGCAGCCGGATCGACCACCACCGAAGCCTTGGGCACCCGCTTCATCGTCCGTTATGACGGCAACGAAGGTGCAGTGACTCTGCTGCAAGGCAAGGTCCGCACCGGCCGGCCGTCGGCCGAAGGCGCGCAAACCGACAGCGCCACCTTACAGCCGGGACAGCGGCTGACGTTTACTGCCGAACGGCTCGGCAGTTTGCAAACAGTGGAATTAAACAACGCCGAGGCTTGGCGCCGCGGCCGATTGTTGATGAACTTCGTGCCGCTGAAACAAGTCATCGCCGAGGTCAACCGCTACCGCCGCAGCCCCATTCTGCTCGACGAAGCCCTGGCGGAGCGCGAAGTCAACGTCGCCGTCGACCTCAAGCAAATCGACGCCTGGCTGGAGGCACTGCAACAGACCATGCCGGTCAAAGTCGTTAAGGCCGGGCCACTGGTGTTTTTGCAATCTTGATGATTAGTCGCTAGAGTAAATCGTGTTTTTTCCGAAAACCGAGCATTGAGGAGCCAAAATCTTATGAATACAGTGAAATTGATCTATCAGGAATCGCAAATACTCCCTGAAAACCTGCGGACGGAAGTGCTGGATTTCATCGGCTATCTAAAGTCGCGCTATGCCGTCGAGTCTGAAAACATCGATACTCAGAAGAAAATAACAGAACTTGAAGCGGCTTTTGCACCGTATCGCAAAAGCTTTGCGGAGTTTTCTTTTAATCGCGACGAAGCGAATGAACGCTAATTTCGTCGATACCAATGTAGTGATTTACTGTATCAGCGATGACCAGGAAAAACGCGGTAAAGCATTGGCATTACTGACGACAAGGCCTGTACTATCGGCACAGGTTCTCAATGAAACCGCACACACCATGAAGCGTAAATTGCGGTTTGAACCGGCTGAAATTAGCGCAGTTCTTCTGCGCTTGATTCAAGAATGCCATGTCGTTCCGATAACGGCTGACACCACTTTGTCGGCCTTAAACATCGCCGAGCGTTATAAGTTCTCAATTTACGATAGCCTGATTATTGCAGCGGCGTTGGACGCAGATTGTACGACCTTGTATTCCGAAGATATGCAACATCGACAGGTCATCGAAAACCAGCTGACCATCGTCAATCCGTTTCTTGTTGACCGCTAGCCGGTTAAGCCAGTATCTCTGCGACAATTTACCGCACCATTAACTGTACGGCATCGCCGCCTGTCACTCGTTCTCAGCTTGAATACATCATCACTGAGGACAAAAACCATGAGAAAAAAAGGAAGCCCGGTCATCGGAACAGACAAAACCCCATCCAATCGATCACGCGGCATCACGACTTTGTCGCTGTATTTCAGCCTTGCGGCCTTGGCTCTGCCCTTGCCCAGTCAAGCGGACGCTGCCGCCGTCAACAGCGAAACCCGCGGCTTCAGCATCGCCGCGCAACCGCTATATTCCGCGCTCAGCGCACTGGCCGAACAATCCGGCGTGCAGTTCGTTTACAACTCGGAACTGGTCAAGGGCATCAGTTCGCCCGGCGTCAGCGGCCAATATTCGCTGGAAGGCGCCTTGAAGCGTTTACTGGCGGAATCGGGCATTGCCTATCGATTCAATAACGGCAATACCGTAACGCTGGAGAAGATGGCAGTAGTGGAGCCGCAATCGGCGACGACCATGCCGAGCGTGACGGTGCAAGGAAAAGCCACCTACGACCCAACCAATCCGTATAACGCCGATTACCGTCTACCCAACGCCAGCGCCGCCACGAAAACCGATACGCCGATCATGGAATTACCGATGTCGATTCAGGTCATTCCCAAGCAGATATTGAAAGATCAACAGGCGATCAGGATCAAGGATGCGCTCAAAAATGTCAGCGGCATAAATTGGGCAACCGACCCGATGTACGAAGGCTTTCAGTTACGCGGTTTTCAGACCGACGGCACTACCACCGTCTATCGTAACGGGTTGCGCATCCGGCGCGCGGTGCAAGAGGTGGCCGATCTGGAGCGCTTGGAAGTTCTGAAAGGTCCGGCCGCGGCGGCGTATGGTCGAATCGAGCCGGGCGGCTTGATCAACATTGTCACCAAAAAACCGCTGGATACCCCTTATTACGCATTGGAACAGCAGTTTGGCTCCTACGATATGTTCCGTACCACGGCGGACGCGACCGGGCCGATCAACCAGGACCACTCCTTGTTGTACAGAGTCAATTTGGCTTATCAGAACAATGAATTTTTCATCGACAAAATGGATCAGGAACGGGTGTTTTTCGCGCCATACATTACATGGAAGCCCAGCGACCGCACCGAAATCAATTTGAACCTGGAATATCTCTACGACGAGCGCACCAGTTATACCGGCTTGCCCGTACAGGGCAATCGTCCGGCCAATGTACCGATCAGCCGTTACTACGGTTTTGGCTCGGATAACGAAAAATCGGTATTCGACAAGTTTTTGATCGGGTTCGATTGGTCGCACCAATTCAACGACGATTGGAAAATCCAGCATCGCTTTCACTACTACAAGCTTGATTACCAAATCAATAATTCAGCCTTTTTTCCCGGTCGAGTTAATCCCGCCAACAATCGCACTGCGGTACGGAACGTGACCGATAGGCCGATCGATATTACCGATACCGTCGCCACAAATGTCGATCTCACCGGCAAATTCAAGCTGTTAAGCACTGAGCACAGAGTATTGGCGGGATTCGATTACTTTTGGGAAGATTTCGAAGCCCAGGGTTTCTTCAGTGCCCCCGCGCCGGCCAGCCTTAGGCCGGTCGTCGATATATTTAATCCGGTCTACGGCCAAGTTCCATCCGCTGCCAGCCAGGGATTCAATAATTTCAGCACGTTGGAGCAATATTGGTACGGCGCTTACTTTCAGGATCAAATTACTCTGTTCGATAAGCTGCATATCATGGGCGGTGGACGCTACGATTGGGCGACGCGCAGCAGCGGCGCAGCCTCGACTTCCATCGCAGCCGCCAGAAACAGTGAGACCGAAGTCAAGAACGAGGCATTCAGTCCGCGCGTGGGCGTGGTCTATCAACCCTGGCCCTGGCTGTCGCTGTATGGAAATTACGTCGAATCACTGGGCGGTGCGAACAGCGCGTTGGCATCAACCGGCAAACCGCTGGATGCCGAAACCGCTCAGCAGCACGAGGTTGGATTCAAAACCGAATGGTTCGATAAGCGGTTGATGACCACCGTTGCCTTTTACGAATTGACCAAACAAAACATCGCAACGCCGGACCCGGTAAATACCCGATTTTCCGTGCAAACCGGCGAGGCTCGTAGCCGAGGTATAGAAGTAGACGTATCGGGCCAGATTACCGACGGCCTGAATTTGATTGCGACTTACGCCTATACCGATGCGGTCATCACTCAGGATAACAGCGGTAATCAAGACCGCAAGCTATGGAACGTGCCGGCGAATTCGGGCAGCTTCTGGGCCAAATACGCATTTCAAGATCCGGCTTTGCGTGGCCTGAATGTTGGTGCCGGCGCGTATCTGGTTGGCGAGCGCCAAGGCAACAATTTGAATAATTGGCAAATGCCGGGCTACGTCAGAGTCGATGCTTTGCTCGGTTATTCCTGGGAGATAGGCAAGTCCAAAGTCACCGCGCAGTTGAACGTCAATAATCTGTTGGATAAGACGATTTACGAAACATCGGCATTCAACGGCTATTTGACTCAGCCGGGTGCACCGCGCAATTTCATGGGCTCGATCCGCGTGGAATTCTGACGACGGATGGCTCGGTAATGCTGTCAAGCCGATCATGGTTCGAACTGGCTCACCATGATCGGCTTTGCTTCAAGGTAAAGGGTAGTATTTGGTTTGGAGAAATTCCGATTAACGCCTTGCCGGTCTAACTCGCGGCGCGTGAGGAATTTTGGCCCGGAAACGTCTTATCCAAATGAAACACATAAAAACAAGGGCTGGCGGGTTTAGATACAAAGCCCTGCCTCGTCAAATTCTCAACTCAAATCTGTTACTGCGATGAATGTAACCAACCCTCAATCCGGCCTTATCGTTCGCAGCGAACCAGAGCACAATTCGCTTGCCCGCCTCAAAGCGCGCCGTCAACGCTGGCTAACCGTCCATCTTTGGTTGGGGCTGACGCTGGGCTTGTTGCTGTCTATTTACGGCATCACCGGCAGCGTCCTGGTGTTTTATCCCGAAATCGACGAATGGCTGCATCCCGAGATGTTGACGGTGGAACCGCCGGAACATGCCGAATATCGGCCCCTGGCGGAAATTTTCGCGGCCGGTAAAGCTGCCATGCCACCACAAGCCAAACACAACTTTGCCACGTACCCGCGAAACGAATTCGCGGCCTTCAAGCTGCGCTTCGCAGTGGCGGACGCCAACGGTGCGGTGGAGCGCTGGGAAGTAGGGGTCGATCCTTACACCGCGAATGTCACCGGTAAACAGCTCCAGGAACAACCCGGCTATTGGTTGCCAAACACTTTCATCGGCCTAATGTTCGAGTTGCACTATGCCTTATTGTTGCCCAACGACATCAGCACGGTAGTGGTTGGCCTATCCGGCATATTATTGATTATCTCCACGCTGACCGGCCTGATCGTCTGGTGGCCGCTGACCGGGCATTGGCGCAACGCCTTGACCTTCAAAGCCAAGGCCGGCAAGGTGCGCTTCAATTACGACCTGCATAAAACCAGTGGCTTTTATACCGCGTTGGTGATGGTTCCGGTGCTGTTCTCCGGCGTGTACATGGTGCTGCCGCGCAACGTGGTACCGGTGTTGGAATTGTTTTCGCCAGTGACGTATCGGTACTGGTTTCAGTCCACGCCGCCCGCGCCGGATGCCCCGGCCATCGGCATGGATCAAGCCGTGGCGGTTGCCTTGAAACAATACCCAACGGGCCGGCCGCACTGGATTTACGGGGCTGCGGAACGGACTAAAACCTACACGGTATGCCAGGACGGCGTCGATGCGCCCGGCAGCGTCCTGCAACGCCGCTGCACGGTGATCGACCGCTACAGCGGCAAGATTCTGGACTTGGACGATCCCAGCCTGCCGGGAGCCACGGCCGGCGAGGTATTTACCCATTGGCAATGGCCGCTACATTCCGGCCAGGCCTTTGGCATGACCGGGCGGGTTTTGGTGTTTATCACCGGTCTGGCCTGCCCGGTTCTATTCGTCACCGGCGTGATTCGCTGGCGGCAAAAAACCACTACCAAGCAAAGACGGAAGGGTTGATTCCGATCGGTTATCAGGTGCCGAAGCGATTGGTCAATATTTTCTACCAACATGAGGTGTCTGAATTTGTCCTCTTGCGAGGCGCGTTTCGAAACTGAAGGTGCGTTTTAAAAGTGCGTGATATGCCGCACTTTGGCCGTCGCGCTTTCGGGGGTTTTGGCATCAACCCCGCCGTCTGAAGGATCAATCGCCGTATAACGCTGGCTTCCCGAGTTAGTGGCTTAAAATTTGCTGTAGCGGAAGACGTTTCATTGCCGACTATGTGTTCATGGATGCAATCACCGATTCCAATTTACTTGCTAGCTTTCTGCTCTATCAGAAGGAGCTCCAGCAATTTTTGACGCATAAGGTCAATTGCGCGGAAACCGCGGCAGACTTGATCCAGGAAACCTATCTGCGCATCGCCCGCTATTCCGGCGACGGCGAGATCGTCAACCAGCGGGCGTTTGTGTTTCGCATCGCCGACAATCTGGCCCTGGACCATTTGCGCAGCCGGGCCAGACACTAGCAACGCGACGGCGGCCCGGTCGGCGAAGACATCACTTGCTGCCGCCCTCAACCGGCCAGTGCGCAGGAGGGGTAACGACAAATGAAATTGTTCGAAAAATTCACCCCCGAGCTGGCGGACATAAGGCATTCAGGACTGGATTATAAATACGGCTACCAACTTAAGCCGGGACAGTCAGAGGTTAAGCCGTTCGTGGTGAGCTTGTCGAACCATGAATGGCTTAATCGCTCACCGTTGCATCCTGTTCGAAGCGTCTGGCCTGGCGCAGCCGCTGATCGAGGGAAATTCCCGCCTGCTTCCACCCTCCCCCGTCCGGATGGCCGCCGGCCGGAAGCACATCCAGATTTTGCAATACCCTGGAAATATTGCGACCCACATCGATTTGCGGCGCCGATGCGTCCAAACCCTCTTCTGCTTCCCTGGCGGCTATCAGATTGCGGGCCTTTTCGAAGGCGGTCACGAAGGAGTCGCCTTGCGCCAGCGATTTAACGAAGTATGATTCGGCGAAGTAAGTATATTCGGTGAAGTCGCCGCAACCGTAAGACATGTGGTCCCGGCTGGAAGCCGTCATCACCAGCGTATTGTCGTCTTTCAAGACATCCAGGAAGCCGCCCGAATAACAGGCCGAAACCGCAATGACCCGGTTCACGATGCCGACTTCATCCAGCATGGCCTTCAAGTCCTCGGCCGTCAGATCGTTCAGCCTCATTGGCCAAAACGAGACCGACAGCTTATGATCCTGAGCCCCGTGCGAACTCAAAAACAAAAACAACACGTCTTCGTTGCGGTCCATGCGCCGAGCCACGCCCCGCAATACCGCCTTCAGATTATGGCGATTGGCAAGCGGCACGCTGTTGACCGTGTCGATATTGTTAACCAACACCAAGGAACGACCGAGCGTATCGAAGCGGCTGTTCATCAGGTTTCTGGCGTAACTGACATCGTTGAAAAAAACCCGTTCCGCTGCCTGCCCGGCAAATCCGACGAAATAGAGGTCGGTCTTCCCTGGGCGCTGAGCCTTCAACCCGGCGACCTCCTCCTCGACCATCCCGGCCTGCCGATAAAACACCTCTTCGGTATCCAGGTGTTTTGCCGCCTTATCGCTCGAATTCTCGGCGCCGGCTTCCGAGCCGTAATACAGGCGTTCCGACGGCAACAATCCCGTCGATGCCAGCATAAAAAAGCCGTAAATACCGGCCAGAAACAACGCCGTCGGTGCCGGCTGGCGAAACATTAGGCGAACGACATTGAACACCACCGTCAACGTCCACGCCATGGCGGCATAGAACAAAGCCCACAAAAATTCGCGAAAATCTGGCAGCCAACGTTCCGCCGCCAACCAACCGGAAAAATAAATCACATGAACGACGACTTCCGCCGCCGAAATGGCAATCAGCAACCGCAACAATTGCGCCCGTTGCAGGATCAAATGACAGATACTGGTAGCCCCTCCCAGCATCAACAAGGTCGCAACGCCGAATTTGCTCAAACCGTAGACATTGAACTCGGGCACAGGCAGCGCATCGGCATAATCCACCAAGCCGATGCAGACCAAGTCCAGCAGCAATAATTGCAGGAACGGGCCAACACCCACGCGGAATGCGCCGGCATCGAAATCCATGAAAAACGCGGCGCGAACACCCTGTAGCAAGTTTGTCAGCAGCGCCATGGCCGGGATGGCCGATTTTGGCGCGTCGGGCAGCAATTTGCCGGCATGCTCCGGAAATTCGGCCCAAAGGCGCCTAACTCTTTCGGCAAAACGTTCGGCATCGCTTCCCAACTCACTCAGGGGAACAGGGATGGCGACGTCGCGGCGCAAATACAAGTACAGATCACTATCGGTGATTTCGCATGCCTTAATTTCCGACCAGCCATAAAATCCCGCGCGCCCGTCCGGCCATCGGTAGGAAATGCCGGCCGCCGTAAGTTCGAGCAGATACTCGCCGGCGAATTGTTCCAGCCAGCGACGCCCGTATCGAGACCGATGCCACAAAGGCAGCCAGATAGCCGACACCAACAACATCAAACTGGGCAATAGCCAAATGGCATAGTCATAAACATCATTACCTTCCAGCCCATGCAACACCAACGATGCCAAGGCGCCTATCACTGCCCAGCCGGCCATGCGCCGGATAGCGCTCCCCTTTTCCCGGCGCAGGCGCGCCATCAAATGCCGGCGCAAACCCTCCAGATCGGACAGTTGCAATCGATAGCGAATTTCCATCTGCGCTCCAAGGTATCAATAGGAATTTGCCATTTTAAGCCATAGCCTCGCAGGCTGCCCAGAACGATCGCTGCAATTCGAATCGCACCCGCGCAAAAGAGAGATATACCGAAATCCCCGGCCCACTCGCTATAATCCTCGGATTTTAGAAACGACGAACTTATTTCCCATGACGAACATCACCGATCTGAATCGACTTCCCCGCCGCAGCGTGCCGGCATTTCCCGGCTGGTGGGCGGCATTGGGTCCGGGCGTGGTGTGGATGGCGCTGGCTCAAGGCAGCGGTGAATTGATTTGGTGGCCCTATATGGTGGCGAAATACGGCTTGACCTTCCTATGGCTGTTGGCCCCGGCCTGTTTGTTGCAATACCCGTTGAATCTGGAAATCGGCCGCTATACGCTGTTGACCGGCGAAAGCATTTTTCATGGTTTCATCAGGCTCAACCGCTATTTCGGCATGTTCATGTGGCTGCTGATGAGCGTGTCCTTTTTATGGTTCGGCGCCTTCGCGTCGGCCGGCGGCACGGCGATGGCGGAATTGACGCATTTTCCCGAAGGCTGGAGTCAGCGCGAACAAAGCCTGTTCTGGGGTTACGCCTCGATCGCGACATTTCTGGCCGCCATTTTAGCCAGCGGCGTGGTTTATACCCTGATCGAGCGCTTCATGAAATGGGTCGCCGTCGTCACGGTAGTCGGTTTGCTATCCGCCTGCCTGCAAAGCGACGTACTGGCCACGATTCCCCGCTTCAGCCTGGGTTTGCTTGGCCCGGTCGGCGACATGCCTAGGCCCTGGGAAGCTTCCGACGCCAGCAAGCTGCTGACCGCCATCACCTTTGCAGGCCTGGGCGGATTCTGGATCTTGTTCTATTCCTATTGGTTGCGCGATAAAGGCGCGGCGATGGCCGGCCTGGTCGGCCGCATTACGGGCCTGGGCGGCGCGGAAGAGGCGGTGCTCAGCGACGGCTTCCTGCCGGCAGACGACGAACAAAGCGTCAAAAACTGGTCTATCTGGCGGCGTTTCCTAAGCGCCGACATCTTGATCGGCATCGTCGGCAATCTGCTGACGACGTTGATGACGTGCCTTCTGGCCTATGCCCTCTTATTCCCCAAGGGTCTGCTGCCGCAGGAATACGAATTGGCCGTCGTGCAAAGCCAGTTTTTCGCCATCAGCTGGGGCGAAATCGGCCGCCTGCTATTTTTGGTCGTCGCCGCGGCATTCCTGACCGACACCTGGTTAGCCACGGCTGATGCGGTCAGCCGGATCCAGTCCGACATCGTGTTGACCCTGTTCCCGGCATGCCGGCGCTTTTCGGCCAGACGCTGGTACTATATCTTCCTCGGCCTTTTGACTGTCATCACCTCGTTCACGATGCAGTTGGACGCCCCTGGCCCTCTGATCCTGACCAGTGCGTTGATAGGCTTCATCGGCACCATTATATTCCCGGTCGCCCTGTATCTATTGAACCATAAAGTCCTGCCGCAACATTTGCCAGTCTGGGCCAGACCGCGCCGCCGCCCTTGGTTGCTGGGCTTGAGCTTTATTGCTTATTTGATATTGGCCGGCTTGTATCTCAAATCCAGTTTAGGGTTTTAAACGGCTAACATGCCCAACGCTAATGAATTGCAGGCGCTGCTAAAGCAAAACATCTTGTTCGCCGAGACCGGCCCGGATTTGCTGGCCGTCATTGCCGAAAGCGTCCGCCTGTTAACGGTTAAACGGGGCACCGTGATTTTTCGAGCGAGCGATGCGGCATCGGGCCTGTATTTGATCGTCGACGGCTCGATACAGATCTTCATCGAACATCACGGCGAACGGCTGATACTCACCCACGCCGCCAAAGGCCATTTATTCGGCGAATTTTTATTGTCCGGCAACGGCGTGCGTTCGACCAACGCCATGGCCTTATCGGACTGCGATTTGCTGTTCTGGCCCATCGGCGCCTTTGGCGACTTATTGGCAAAACATGCCGACGCAATGACACCGATCGCATCCCGGCTGATCAGACGCTTGAGCTGGAACCAGTCCATGCGGACGCTACGCCAATGCGAATTTTTCGGCGGATTGAACGAAGAAATCGCCCGGGAACTGCTCAAGCAGCTGGAGTTGCAATCCATCCCGGCCAACACGCTGCTGGTCAAACAGCACGATCCCGCCGATGCGATGTATATCGTGGTCAACGGCCAGTTCGAAATCAGTAAAACGGACATGGCCGGCCAATCGCAAATAATCGGATCGATAGGCCGGGGCGAAACGGTCGGTGAAATGGGCTTGCTCGGTTCGACGCCGCGTTCAGCCAATGCCAAGGCCTTACGCGACTCCATAGTCGCCCGCCTGAACCGGGACGCTTTCGAAAGCCTGTTGCGGCGCTATCCGGTTGAAATCAATCAGACCTTTGTCAGAAGCCTGATCCGCCATGTCGATAGCGGCAAAAAGCCGGTCACCGCGAAAATCTACGCGCTGGTCAATCTTTCCCCGCAAATCGACCTTCAGGACTTCCTGCGGGCTTTAGAGCATGCGTTGTCGAACCATGGCTCGGTTCGAATGTTGAGCAGCGCCGCCGTGGATCAGGCCTTCATGCGTAAAGGCGCCGCTCAATCGGAATTTACCGACGCCGACAATGCCGGCTTGGTGCAATGGCTGGCCGAGCAGGAAGTCGCGCATCGGCACGTCGTTTATATCGCCGACGACCAGCTCGACGCCTGGAGCCGGCGCTGTCTGCGTCAAGCCGATCATGTGCTGTTTTTGGCCGACGGCAAAGACGACCCCGCCATACGAAGCTTCGAATCACAAATCTTGAACGAAATTTCCGCGTTCCCGCTGAAAAAAAACCTGATCCTCCAGCACCCACAGCCTGCCACCCGTCCTTACGGCACCTCCTTTTGGTTGAGCTCCAGGCAGTTAGACGCCCATTACCATGTCAGACAAGGCTGGCAAAACGATTTCGACCGACTGGCGCGTTTCATGACGGGCAATGCCTTGGGACTGGTTCTGGGGGGAGGCGCGGCCCGCGGATTCGCTCATATCGGCGTTCTGAAGGCACTGAAAGAATTCAACATCCCGGTCGATCTGATCGGCGGCAACAGCATGGGGGCGATATTGGCCGCCGAATACGCTCTGCAATGGAATGAAGAACATATTCTGGAACAAACCCGTCAACTGTGTCTGCAAGGCGACCGGTTTACCTTGCCGCTGGTCTCGCTATTTTCCGGCAAAACCATGACGGCGGCCTTACAGGCGTTATTCGACGATGTGATGATAGAAGACTTGTGGATGCCGTTCTTTTGCGTGTCTTGCAACATCAGCAGAGCCAGATTGATGACGCATGACCAAGGCAGCTTGCTGCCTGCCCTGCTCGCCAGCAACGCCCCGCCGGGCCTGTTCCCGCCGCAAGTCAGCGGCGGCGATTTATTGGTCGACGGGGCATTGTTGAATAACTTGCCGGTGGACGTGATGCGGACATTTAACCAGGGCGGCCGCATCATCGCGGTGGACGTCAACCAACGGGAGGACTTGCTGAACAATACCGACAACGTCGGCGGCGTCAGCGGCTGGCGGGTGCTGCTGGACAGTCTGCGTCCAGTCCGGCACATCCATATGCCGGGCATCGTTCAAATATTGACCCGGTCCAGCATGATAGGGGGATTGGCTCAGCAGAAAAAAATGCACGAAGGCCTGGCCGATTTGTATCTGCATCCACCGGTCAATACTTTTCCGTTAACCGCATATGCCGATGCGGCAGCCATTTCCGAAACGGGTTATCGCTACGCCAAAGAGCAATTGGCTCTCTGGCTGGAAAACCCAGGCGCAGGTATTCCACTTGAATAACCATCTGCTCCTGATCGTTAGATCGATGAAGCGACTATACCATACCTTAACAAACCTAACGCTGTAACCCACTCATCCGTTGACGCCGTTCCATACCCCTTTCATCAATATGCGAGATCGTATATCTAGCGTTGCCTGTTTTTGTTTCGAGTTGTATAGTCTTGCGGCGCGCACAGTAAAAGGGGGGGACTTTTATGGCAAGCAACAAGAAACGCACAGGCACTACGAGTAAAACTTCCTACCTGACTGAAATCCGTCTTAAAAGTCACCTACACCAATGCGCCGCCTTCGACAGGTCTTGCAGTTTGGAATGTTGGTGATTCCAGCAAACAGCTCATTCAAGAGACTGTCGTAAAAGGTAGACTGGGCTGAATGCAGTGAAGCCCAACATTTTGATTTTGTTGGGCTTAGCCCTGCTCTGCCCAAACTACATCTTGACTTTTACGACACCCTCTTCAAGGGGCTAACCAGAATAATCCCTTTGCGTTGCCAGGGATAATTTAATTTCAGTTTTACAATTTAGGAGGGGTAGGTGAAAATTTTTAGCAAAAAGTTACTGCAGGACGCTTTTTTTTCCACCTTGGCATTTGCGATGTTCGATAATGTCCAAGCGCAGGTCGTGCAAATTCCTGGCTCAGTAAGGCCAGGGCAAATCGAGCAGCAACTAAAAGAATTACCTACACCGAAAGCAGATAGACCTGCTGTCGACGTTATTCCTCAGCAATCAATTCCCGATACCGATCAAGGTGCGGTAGCGTTCCAGCTGAAAGGAATCAAATTTTCAGGCGCTACCGTTTATCCTGAAGTCGAATTGCAGCATTACTTCGCTGAGCTACAGGGCAATACCGTTACTCTGAACCAACTCCGCACTGCCGCGAATAATGTCTCCGCCAGATACCGTAACGACGGTTACGTACTAGCCCAAGTGATTATTCCAAAACAAGCGCTAAGAGACGGCGTAGTGCATCTGGAGGTGTTGGAAGGGCGCATCAATGATGTGAAAATCCAGGGCGACGCCGGCAGCGATGTTATCGGTTTACTAGAAGGATATGTTTCCAAAATCCGCCAGACTCTACCCGTCAATATAGATCAGGTCTAACGCTACCTGCTGCTGATTAATGACCTCCCTGGAATAACTGCTCACGGCGCATTGGTGCCATCTGCCAACCAACCTGGGGCAACCGACTTAGTGGTTGAAATTACACGCAAAACGTTTAGCGGGGCATTAGGTTTCAACAACCGTCTGACTAAACTGTTAGGCACCTACCGTGGCGAAGTTTACGGCGAAGCTAACAATCTCTTGGGGATGCAAGAAAAGTCCTACGCCCGAGTCCTGCAGTCCTTTGAAGATAAAATGACCGTACTGTCACTTGGCGAGGATTTACCACTGTTTGGCGAAGGAACGCGCATGTCGTTTATGCTCAATCAAGTTTGGTCCAACACACCGTTATTCGATATAGCCAGCGGACTTACGTCAAAGCAGTTGTCTTTCAATGTGGGCTTGACTCATCCACTAATTCGCAGTCGTAGTACCAATCTCAGCCTGCGCGGCACCTTTTCGATGGTTGATTCACGCTCTAGGAGTCAGTTCTTCAACGAGGAAATCAGCAACGATCGTATTCGCTCTTTTCGGATTGGGATGACTTACGATTTGGCTGATGGCTGGCGTGGTATCAATATCGCCGACCTAGAATTAAGCCAAGGTATCGACGCACTCGGCGCAAGGAATCCATCTCAAGCCGCGAGGGATGCTGGGACTTCCAAATTATCAGCTGCTCAAGGTCAAGTCGATTACGTCAAAACCAATTTGTATCTGGCTCGCTTGCAACCACTGGCGCCACAATGGGATTTCCTGGTGGCGTTTCAAGGGCAATATACCGAGGACGTGCTGCTGGCGCCCGAACAATTTTCGCTGGGCGGCGAACAATTTTTACGCGCTTACGATCCTTCTGAATTTATTGGCGACAAAGGCTATGCCACCAAAGCCGAATTGCGCTACACCATTAACCCTTTCGATATTGGCAGCACTACCTTTTATGGTTTTTATGACCATGGTGAAGTCCACTACAACTATGACCGGCCCAGTGTTTCCGTCGATGCCGCCGGCCTAGGCATGAGGTTGTCTGTAACTCAATATTTTTCGGGTTACATTGAAGGCGCGCAGCCCTTGCATCCGGAACAAAGTATCAAACAAAACAAAGACATGCGCTTATTTGGCGGCGTGAAATTAACCTACTAGGCAGCAATAGAGCAGGAGTAATAGTGATGAAACAACTCGACAGCAATCGTTCAAACTCAGCCACCATTCCACTTAAATCCTTGCCTGCCGCGATTAAACGATTATTGCAAAGCGAAGCGGTCCGCATCATGGTTTTAGGAACGTTGCCGATAGCAACCCATGCCAACCCAACTGATGGGCAAGTGGTGGCGGGTAGCGCGGAAATTGCCCAACAAGGTGCGCGAATGGACATCAATCAAGCCAGCCAGCGTGCCGTCATTAACTGGCAGTCTTTCAACATCGACAAGGGTGAGCATGTCAATTTCAACCAACCGACCCGCGATGCAGCGACTCTGAACCGCGTAGTGGGCAACGATCCGTCTGCGATCTTGGGCCGCATGACCGCGAACGGCAACGTTTACCTGGTCAATCAAAACGGCATCATGGTCGGCAAGGACGCCCAAATCGACGTCGGTTCGTTGACGGCCTCGACGGCCAACATCAGCAACGATGATTTCATGGCTGGCCGCATGAACTTCAACGAAGCGGGTAACCCCGATGCTCGCATCGTCAACCACGGCAACATTAGCGTTCAACAAGGAGGTTTGGTGGCGTTGGTGGCGCCTGGGGTGGAAAACCACGGCGTTATCAGCGCAAAGCTGGGAAAAATTGCTTTGGCTAGTGGCGATGCCTTTACCCTGGATTTATACGGCGATCAGCTCATAAATTTGACCGTCAGCAAGGAACAACTAGCCAGCATTGCCAGTGCTGAGGGCAAATCCCTTTCTCACTACGTCAACAACGACGGTGAGATTATTGCCGATG
>JAQTYP010000300.1 GCA_028688235.1 Methylomonas sp. | reverse complement strand
CCAGATGCTCGAGCCGCCGATGCTGACGGCTCCGCCGCCGGTCAAGGTACCGCCCGACTGGTAGAAATCGGCAAAGCTGTAGGCGTCGTTTAGCGTGCGCGTATCGCCCGGCGTGATGTGTAGCGACGCGGCATGCGTGGACGCACTGAGTAGCAAGCCAATCGCCGCGGCAAGCGGCTTCAAGGCGAGATTGTTTTTGGATTCGATAGCGTTAGGGTTCACGATTGTTCCTAGGTCGATTTCAGGATTTGGGTTGCAGCTTCTCGCATCGACGCAGATCGCCATCCGGCAATATCCGATGCATTAGCGTGTCGCATTACATCAAGCCGCGCCGATTAAGTCGTGACGAAACGGTGATTTTTCGGCGATTTTTATCGAAACGTCACTGCCGTCGACTTGGGGCGCCCGCCCGCCGGGAGGACGCCCATTTTTTGCTCGCGGCCTAGCGTTGCACCGAGTCGTCGTAGAGGATGACGTTATCCAGTCGAAAATCGATGGCCTGGTCGGTATCGGTCTGGAAAAATACATGCATATAGGGCGATTTCGTCGAATTCAGATCCGCCAGCGGAATCGTGACATGAACCCAGGTATTGGGCTGGATGTCCGGCGGCAGATAATCCGAGAGTTTGGGCACCAGCGAGCCATTGGCCAGCAACACCCAGACGTGTTTCAGCCCATCCACGTCCTCGCCCGGATTGATGTCGAAGCGCAGCTTGGTATAGGTATCGGGATCGACCAGGTTTTCCTGGCGTTGGTCGATCAGCCGGAACCCGGAGCCGCCCCATACACAGGTCTCGTTAAACAGGTAGGCATAGCGATGCTCCGGCATCGGCGCCGTGGTGTCGAGCAGATCGTAGTGGTTGCAGTAATTCCAGGCGGCATCTGTCCAGCCCCCGGCCACATTGCCGTCCTGTTAGAGCGGCAGATCGGCGGTCGGTATGCCGGTGGCGACTATCTCGACCGAATTCGACGGATCGGAGTACTTGTTGGCAGCGGCATTGTAGGCCCTGACCCGGTAATGGTAATGGCCGGCCGGCGGCGCATCGGTATGGGCCGTGGCGTTCGGCGCGGCTTCGCCAACCTTGACGAAGTCGTTGCTGCCGTATGGCGCGCGCTCGATCGCGAAGAGGTCCTCGTTGTCCGCATTGTCATTCCAGCGTAGCCTTACCGCGAGGCCAGATACCTTGCCGGTCAGGCCGCTGGGCGCATCGACCTGGACCAGCCCCGGTGGGTTAACCTGGACCGACAGTTCTTTGCTGGCAGAACTTTGGCCATCGCTAACGGTCAGCAGCACCCGATAGGTTTTAACGCTGGCGGAGGTATTGGTGAAGGTGTGCCGCACCTCTTGACCGTCGCCGTAACCGCCGTCACCGAAATCCCAGGCGAAACTCAGCTTGTCGCCGTCAGGGTCCGAGGATAGGCTGGCGTTGAAAGTCGCCGTCAACGGCGTATTGCCGGCCACTCGGTTCAGATAGGCGTCGGCAACCGGTTCTCGGTTATCGCCGTGCTCGCTCAGGAAGGCGTCGCGGACGGCATATAGAAATTCGTTGGGCTTGGCGCTGCCGCGTTCGTAGCCCTCGGCCAAGGTCCAGACGATAGTGCCGCCCAATCCCTTAGCACGGGCATAAGCCCCCTTGGCGGCGATGGAGCGCGGATTTTCGTAGCTGATGAAGCCGCACTGGTCTTGACCGGTGGGGGTGGAGAAACTCAAATACGGCGCGTCCGCGTCCATATCGTAGAAATAATTTTTGGCCGCGAAATAACTGTTGCGGATATTGGGGTAGCTCATGGCGTTGTCGCTGGCCCGCACATAGCTGCCGCCCGTATCCTGGCGAGGCCCGGTGACCGGCGCGCCCCAACAGGTTCCGAAGGAGCCTATGCCCATGCCGATCTTGGCGGCGGGCACACCTCTATTGACGAAGGCATCCACCGATGATTTCACCGAAGTCGGAAATTCCGGCTGGTTGCCGTCCAGCGCCGAGGAGTGCCAGCTTTTCCAACCCCAGGCATCGGCCATGTAATAGGTCATCAGGTTGAATTGATCCACCTGCTTGGCGATTTCGATCAGATGCGGGTTAATTTCGCTGGAAAAATTATTGTTAATCCAGAAGCTATCGAAGGCGATGATGCCTTCCGGCCAGACGGCGCGCAGTTCGGTCACGAATTGCAGCGCGAGGTCGTAATGATCCACTATGCCTTCCTCGTAATCGACGTCGATACCGTCGAAGCCTAGCCGTTTGGCATAGGCGACGGCGTTCTCCACCAGTCTGGCGCGGTTTGGCTCCGATACCGCCGAGGTGAAACCGTAGGCGCCCGCGCCCCCCAGCATCAACAGGGCTTTCTTGCCCGCGGCGTGAGCCCGGTCGACCGCGTTTTTGGCGAAGGCTTCGCCGGCGACCGGGTCCATCATGAACATCGGATTCAGGGAGCCGTCGGAATTTGGGAAAAGCAGGCCGACCACCAAATGAGTCAGCACCGAAAAATCGATTTCCTCGGGCGGTAATAAAGCTTGTTGATAGCCTGGATAAAAGGCCGTCACCCATTTCCCCGGCGCGGGGTCGGCCGGCGGGGTTTGCGCCTGCGTCGCCCCGGAAATGCCCAGCGATAACAGCAAGATCGAAAAACCGAGCTTGCTGTTTGTTTTATGTTTGCCTGATAGTCTCATGGCGTTTCTCCTAACAATATTGAGTAGATTGGCGCGAGTGCTTGATGCTATTTCCGAATAGTTGGAGCGCTGCCCGGCATGGTTGCCAAGACACATGCGATTGGCTTTTGCGTCGCCACGGAACTTGCCCGG
Source organism: Methylomonas sp. (assembly GCA_028688235.1). Lineage (GTDB taxonomy): Bacteria > Pseudomonadota > Gammaproteobacteria > Methylococcales > Methylomonadaceae > Methylomonas. The sequence continues at coordinate 2,046 of JAQTYP010000300.1, read as the reverse complement.
CTCCGCGCCGACCGTAATGTCCGAGTCTTTGCATCGGACGTTTATTCAAACATTCGGCGGCCCGATAAGTCGTCAGGAAAGGGTGATTTTCTGGTGATTGTTTGCGTTGAGAGGGAAGTAAAGGCCCCGGCGTGTGAGGCAAGAGCCCCCGTGTACAAACACGAGGCCGGTTTTCGTGAGGCGTTATGGACTGGGCCGCGGCCGAAGAGGCGCTAGGGCCAAGGCTCGCTGGTCGGTGAACGGCTCAAGAACTCCTGCAAATTTACCCGCCCCGGCTCCAGGCTAAACCGCTCGTAGAGCCTGTCGAGATGGCCGATCACCGTGTTGCGGCTGATTCCCAAGCGGCTTGCGATGTCGGACAGGGAGCAGTTATCGGCGAAATCCAGACAGACCTGGCGCTGTCTCAACGGCAGGCCCAAGCCCCTGATCTGGCGCCAGACCGCCATTCGGCGTGGAATATAACGAACGACATCCATGCCTATCGCGCCATCGCGGTCCGCGATATAAGCCGGCATGGACCGGGCGTGGAAGGCGATGCGTCCCCAGGGCGTATGCAGCTCGAACCAGGGAGGCACCGCCGGTTTGCCGTGTTCGATGCGCTGCAGGGCGGTGCATACCCGGCGGATATGAACATCGACGCTGATGGATTGGCGTCCGGCTTCCGAGCGGGTCAATTGGGAATGTCCGGCCAGGAACAGGAGTTGCCGCGCCGCCTCGTCGCCGTACAAAAGCTTGCCGGCGTAATCGAATACCGCCATGCCTCGCTCGCCGATGCGTTCGCCCCCCGCAGCCTCGGCCTGGTCGGCGTCGGCGAACAGCTGGCCCAAATGCAAGCCGAATTGTTCATAACGTTTGCTCTCGGCGCTGGTAAAGGGATGATTCTTGCGGTCGCGATTCAGGCCCATCGAGCCGCGGACACGGCCGCCGGCATCGCGGATAACGATACACATGCTGCACTCGCCGCCAACGGCGCGCATGATCTCGCCGTAAAACGACGAGCGGTAATAGTTCTTGTCGTCGATGCCGCCAACCAGCGTTGCGCTGTCGTTGCGGCGGTACCAATCGCGCAGGTTCCAGCCGGGAATGAAAAGTTGGTCTATGAGTTCCGGAAAGTTTCGCCAGGTGGTCGCCTCGCCGCTGCCGCAGTAAAAATTGCAAGGTCTTTGCTCGGCATCGACCCAGATGAATTGGCCGTTATCCGCAGACATCCATTGCGTCAATCCCTTGAAAAGATCGGGCATCACGAGTTCGCTGGGCATCCCTAGACTGCACAACTGCTGCAATTCCGCCAACAAGCTATTATTTCGTTTTTGGGGCGTCATACCGGACAGAGTGGTTTAAAAGATAGGTTGTTTACGTAGGGCCGCTGCGTTCGACGCGAGTCTGTGATCGGGCGCGACCGCGACATCGACCGGCAACGCGAACCGTTCCCTTGGCTAACTAACGCCTGTTTTTTAGTCTAAACCCCTCCTATGTGAGCTGTACACTAATCTTCCCAAGCGCTAATATGCCTGGTTGGCGAAAGAGCGGTTCATTGCCAGCATTACGGCCGCTATCGTTTTTTTCTTCGGCAATGGATTTAGCTACTGTTTTCCCGACCCGCAACGACTACTATCGATGAATGCGATTTACCAATTCGGCGACTTCAAACTGGATAGCGCCAACCAACGGTTATACAGGCTAGACGAGGCGCTGCCCTTGCCGCCGAAAGTCTTCCAGACCTTGCGTTATATGATCGAACACCCGGCACGCTTGGTCACCAAGGATCAATTGCTGAAAGAGGTCTGGGACGGCCGAGTGGTAACCGAAGGCGTGCTGAAATCGACGATGAAACTGCTGCGCCAGGCGTTGGAGGACGATTCCAAGGCGCCCCGCTATCTGGAAACCGTGCATCGCCTAGGCTATCGCTTCATCGCCGAAGTCAGGACGTCCGCCTCCGTCGCATCGCCGCCGACCGATGCCGCCGTCAATCGGGGCTTGATGCCGCTGGTCGGCCGCGATACCGAACTCGGACTATTGCAATCCGTTCTGGCAAAAGCCCTGGAG
>JAQTYP010000299.1 GCA_028688235.1 Methylomonas sp. | reverse complement strand
TACCAAGACTATCATCGAGTAGATTAACATCTCTAACTTCATCTGTATTAATCCGATTACAACTTTACTAATCAGACCTAAGGCCCTGCTAAACTGATTTTTCAGGCTATTTCGCTCGATTCATGCATTCTTGGCTGATTGAATGGAGTTTTTTTGCCGCAATTTCAATATCGTTTACACCATATTGTTCTTTAATAGTATAAAGTCCATTATCAATCAATTTAGTAAAATCGGATTGTGTTCCGGTTTCTAAAAAGTCACACAAATCGATGAGGTTTTTCTCTTCGATATTTACGCCATTCATGCGGGCGTAGGCCAGTATTGCCAAGCGAAAGACTCTGTTTTGTTCGGGATTAAATTTATCCGGCCTGATAATGGATATGGCTGTTTTTGCCACTACATCGAAACCGGGTAGATTTGGAAAATCGGTGGGACTGCGGAATATATTCGGAATATCATTCAGAACTTGACAGGGAAACTGAGGTATTGACTTTAATAACTCAACAATGGTATCTTTAACGTCGCGTTCCGCCCTACCGTTTTTTAAAAGCTCAAACGCCGCTTTTATTTGTTCTTCCGTCAACGGAGCGGAGTTGTCTGCCCCTTCCTTAAGTTTGGTTTTGAATTTATCGTAGCTTATGTCCGTGGACTCTTGAACATCCGCGCTAAACACGCAATCGGGAACCACACACAAATTATTTTTTTCTGAGGCATCCGATTCTAATTTTTTACCTAATGTGGCAAGAATAATGAGTTCGGAGAAATTAACCTCATTCGACGTATGTTTGCCGGTGAAGATGCCTTTAAGTTTATCCAAGATTGACATATAAATTTCAAATATCGGGTTTTAGCGACATAGATCCGAATAGCGAAGGGTATTCGGAGCTACGAATCTACATTACATTCGTTCGATTACGTTTCACTAATCGGACCTACGGCCCTAACGTAAGTGTGAGGTGATGCGACAGTAGGATCATCCCAATCGAGCATCAAGTAGACAACGAGGTTTTAATCATCTGTTGCCGGAACATCTATAACATGGTCTCCTTGATGCAATTTCCAAGTACCAACAACACGGGTGAGAGGTGGCCATACATCTCCACCGAACTCCGAATAAACCTCTTGAATGCAATTACTAAAAAAGTTATGCCAACGGAGAATAACATTAGACATTGAAGCTTCAATATCTGGCTGATTCCCTAACTTAGCTTCGTAGCTATAAGCCACATGCTCAAAGTAATTAAACATCCCAACTAAATGATCCCTTACTTCAAATGTATCAAGCCCACCATTGATAATATATTGACCTTTTTTCGCTTTAATTATTTTTCGGCATTCCTCCTTCGATGGTTGAATGCCAGTGTCAGCGTCTCCAAGACCAGGAAACGCTTGTATCAGTACTGATCGATGCTCTTTGATGTTTGCATTGAAGTTTCCTAGCAATTCTGCTGTAAATTGACGACGTTTCCATTCATGCTCAGCCTTGAATGACTTATAACTAACATGAAGAGAAGCTACTGCTAGTACAATTCCCAGTGTCTGAACAACTTGCAAGGCAAATTTTGTCGTTTCGAAACGTTCTGCCATATTTCATCCTTCTCAATAACGAGAGCAGCCTAAATATTTAAGTAACATAATGACTTCGGTGTATTAGCAACTTAACCTAATAAGGACAGATTAGTAACAACAATGCCAAAATAAACATACGTTTCCCTATCCATCCACCATCAATCACAAAACCTTTTTCTGTATTCTCTTCATTCCGCCTTTTTCAAGCCAGTTGTTTTCCGTACCGGTACGAACGTACTGGTTTCATCCAATTCATCCAAGGCTACAATGACCGCATCGCCTTTGCCTGGAGGTTTTCGGTTGTGAATATTTTGTTGATAGACGACCATTTCTGCGCCCGCGAGGGTGTGGCGTGCTTGTTGAAGCAGATATTTCCGGATTTAAAGGTATTCGAAGCGGATAACTTCGAGGACGGTTTGGCGGTGGTCCGCGAAACGCCGTTGAATCTGGTGTTGCTGGACGTGCAGTTGCCGGGCAAGAATGGCTTGGCGGGGTTGACGGAATTGAAAGCGGCTTTTCCCGGTTTATGCGTGGTGATGTTTTCCGGGCTGGATGACAGGGAACTGGTGTTCGAGGCCTTGCGTTTGGGCGCGATGGGTTTCATCGTCAAGACCGTGTCGCGGCAGGCCTTTATCGAGGCTCTGCGGGATGTGTTATCCGGCAAGGTGTATTTGCCGCCGGCGGCGGTGGGGCCCCGGCCGGCGGATCAGGCGCCGCCGGCCGCCGACAGCGGCATCCTTGCGGTCAGCGACCCGGCCGGCCTGAGTTTGACGCCGCGCGAATTCGAAGTATTGAGCTGGCTGGTGCAGGGCAAATGCAACAAACAAATCGCCACGCAACTGGGCATAGGCGAGCAAACCGTTCGCAATCATCTGCGGCCTATTTTTCGGAAATTCGGCGTGGCGCGGCGGGCGGAATTGCTGGTCAAGGTGTTTCAGCAAGGCATCGTGTTCGGCCGACCGGGGATAGGCAATTGACGGCTTATTTCGCCAGCGCCAGCGCGATGCTCTCCATCAACCTGACGGCGCCGGCCGGTTTGCGCAGCAATAGCGTATTGGCCGGCAGCTCGGCTTTTTCCTGGTCGGGAATGGCGCGGGCGGACAGAATCAAGGTCGGTATAGCGCCGCAGTCGGCCCGCACGGCGGCGATGATGTCGCGTCCGGTTTCCCGATTTTGCAGGTAAAAGTCGGTAATCAACAAAGCCGGTATTCGGATATTGTCCGCCAAGGCCGCCTGGGTTTCCGCCAGGCAGGATGCGGATTGAACCAGACAACCCCAGGCCGTCAATTGTTTAACCATAGCATTCAGCACCTCGGCATCGTCGTCTACCACCAAAACGAAACTGCCGGCGATGCCGTAGCCCAGCGGCATGATGGGCTCGGTTTGCGCAACGGCGGTGGCGACCGGCAGATAGAGTTGAAAATCGCTGCCTTGTCCCGGCCTGGAATACAGTTGCAGGCTATGCTCCGGCAGGCATTGGGTGGCTGCGGCAACGTAGGCCAAGCCTATACCCAACCCCTGGGCGTGCGCGTCCGACTGGCGGCGGTTGCTGCGGAAAAACTCCTTGAAAATATCCTCGCGCATGGCGTCGGCGATACCTGCGCCGCTGTCGCATACATGCAATTTCAAGCGTTGCGGCCCCACTTTGATCGCCGCAACCGCCACCCAGCCGCGCTCGGTGTATTTAAGCGCATTGTCGATAAGGTTGCCGACGATTTGACTCAAGATGCTGGCGTCGCTGTAGACGTTGAAAGGCGGCGACCGGCGCAAACGGACTTTCAGTTTCAATCCGCGCCGGGCGGCCTGAGCGGCGAATTGATTTTCCAGCCCCGCCAACAATAGGTTGATATCGACAGCGGTCAGCAGCGGAATCTGCTTGCCGGATTCCAGGTTGGCGATATCCAGTACGTGGTTTACCGCCAGATTGAGTTCGTCTATCACCAAGCCCATGCGGCCGGCGATGCGTTGCAGGCGTTGGCCGTCCTGTTCCGCGCGGGCCGCATCCAGCACCGAGGAATAACAGCTCAGCGCCTGCAGCGGTTGGCGCAAATTGTGGCTGAGCTGATGCAGAAAGCGGGTTTTGTCTTCGGCGTTGTTTTCCGCCTTGCGTTTTTCGCGGAAGGAGCGGCGCGAATAAGCTTCCAACTGACAACGGGTACACAAGCCGAAAATATTCACAATCGCGAGATTCAATATCGACGGGATCAACGCCGCGCTTTCCACGCCGATAAACGCCCCGCTTAACGGCATCGCCACGGCGGTACACCAGCCAAAACCCAGGGTGGCGCGCAGCGACATGAACATTTGTCCGTAGCTGAAAAAATACATCGGCAGCAAACCGGGCCAGGTTTCGGTGTAATAAACGGGATCGCTGTCGAGCAACAGCACGACGAACAAATGCACGGCGGACAGGCCGGCACTGAGTTTGGCGACGGTATTGATGCGGTCGACGGCGTGCGGGCTGACATGCAAATATCGAAACAAAGCCAGCAACACCAATACAATCGGCAGCCTCGACAAGGCTTCGGTCGGCGTAATGTTACCGGTATAGACGTCCAGCAGGATGTAGGCCAGAAAGGCGCTGGCACCTAAAACCAGGGCGGACTTTAACGGCGTGAGCAAAACCAGATAACGTTCCCGCCAGAACAAACTTTCGGTCTCGGCGTCGAAATACGGGATGGCGAATAGCGTCCGCGGATTGAGAATGAATAATCCGCAGCCCAGGTAATTCGTGCCGGGTTGGCGAAAAAACGATTTTGTAGCGATATTGTCGAGCCAGGGTTTGGGTATGCGCATGCCGCTGATCCTTGTTACTATCGGAACCATTTGCGGCATTAACAAACCGCATGATCCGCGCCGATAGCCGGAAGTTATTATTGTTATAGCGTTTGACGCATTTTCGCCGTTATTGCCTGCTTGCGCAATGTTTGCGCGGTCACGCTAAACCATCAATGGCATCTAACATTCGGATTGCAGAAATCTCCGTCCACCATCGTCTGGTGCTTGGCGCACGCACGGTCGTTTTCCTAGATGTACAGCTCTGAATGTTTAACTTTAACTGTGTCCCTGGTAAAGACCGGCGATTTTTCGATTTATTGGCAATTATTCAGCCAAAACAGCGTAAAACAATCGTAGGCTGGATAAGCAAAGCGCATCCGGGTGCGACTGGCATGGTAGTCAGCAAGCTGGTGAAAGTCCAGCCATTGCCCTGTGAGAAGGGAAAATGTAGGCGAAGGCAAGGGTGTCCAAAGAAACTCGGTATTGCTACCCAAGGGGGAATGAG
>JAQTYP010000298.1 GCA_028688235.1 Methylomonas sp. | reverse complement strand
CACTACCGGTGCCTCCAACGACATCATGCGTGCGACTCAGTTGGCCCGCAACATGGTGACCAAATGGGGATTGTCCGATCGCCTGGGGCCCATGGATTATGGCGACAGTGAAGGCGGATACATGGGGCCGCAAGCCAAGCCGATGTCGGAAAAGATGGCGCAAACCATAGACGAAGAGATCCGTTCGGTCATCGATGCCAACTACCTGCGCGCGGAAACCATCCTAACGGAAAATATGCAAATTCTGCACAACATGGCGCACGCCTTATTGGATTGGGAAACCATAGACAAATATCAGATCGACGAGCTAATGCAGGGAAAAGCCCTGGCCCCGCCCGAGCCGCAACCGGAAGTGCAGGAAATTGGACTAGCCGACAATGTCGAGAATGAGATAAGCGAACCGGCTATGACGTCTTAAATGTCCTCCTCTATGTACCCTCCCATGCGGATTTTCGGGAGGGTATTTTTTTAAGTCGAAGGCCTTGAAATATGAATGTTCGTTGCGGTTGAATTAAAAATATAGATTGGGGGATAGCGATGCAGATTAAGTTTCCATTTAATTCAACCAAGCCGATTGCCGGAGAGGCCACTATCGATATCGACAAGCCGTTAGCCGAAGTTTTTTCGTTTGTAGGCGAACAATTTTTCGATAATTATCCAAAATGGGCGGTGGAAATTGTGGATTTCGAAGCCCTGGACGGAAAATCCGTATTTATCGGCGCAAGGGCACGGCAGGTGCGAAAAGACAGCGATACCCCGATAGAATCCGTTTTTGCGATTACAGAATACCAGCCCAAGGTCAAATTGATTTTTAAAGGTCTTAGCGAGCCCTATAAACACAGTTATTTGATGGAAGGTAACGAGAAAATCCCACCTACGCGTTTAACCTTCAGGTTCGAATTGCTCGATCTCGATATTTTTATGCGCCCATTCGAAAAATTGATTCGCTATGCCATTGAAGAAGGGGCGGAAAATACCGTCGAAAACATAAAAAAATTAATTGCCGCAGAATGCAATTAATAATAAAACTTCATTATCCGGATTGGGAGTTTGGTCATGGCGTTTATTGTTGAAAAAGATTCCGGGATTATTCCGCAAGTGTTGTCTGCCATTCTCGATGAATGTGTCAATGGCGTGACCTTGGCGGATCCGGACCTGGACGATGCACCGATTATCTATGCCAACAAGGCATTCGAGCGACTTACGGGCTATAGCCAAGCCGAAATAGTAGGTCACAATTGTCGTTTTCTGCAGGGTGAGGATAGAGATCAAACGGCGCGTTACCAAATAGCCGCAGCCATGAAAAAACACGAATCGGTAGAAGTGACCTTGCGCAATTACAAAAAGGACGGGACTTTATTCCATAATCATTTGAAAATCATTCCATTGTTCGATAGGAAGGGCCGGGTTATTTATTATCTCGGCGTGCAATACGATATAACGCAAAATGTCAATGCGGACAATGAGATTAAAGCGCTAACGCAATTATTGAACGCATCTAAAACATAATCATAAAAACCGGTCGTTTTTGTAGGGGGATACATGAATGCCGTGCAGCATGCCGACAATGGTGGCCTGATATTCAACCAAACCTTATTTGGTTTGGCCATTCTTGCGTTTTTATTGTTGCTGGTGATTGAAAAATTCAAACCCTATCGTGTCTTTCCCCAAAAAATCTATAAAGAATCCGTCGTAACCAATACGTCGGCATTTTTAATTAACAATGTCATCCTGACTATTTTAAGGGCGTCGTCGTTATTTTTAGTGGCACAGCAATTTTCGTCACATGGCTTGTTAAGTGGGCTGAACGATGGGCCTTTGAAGTGGATATTGGCTTTTGCTTTTTTCGATTTTGCGATTTATGTGTGGCACGTCGCCGGACATCAATACGAATGGTTGTGGCGCTTCCACAAGGTGCATCATAGTGATAAAAGCTTCAATGTGTCGACCGGTTTTCGCTTTCATGTTTTCGATTTACTGCTGGAGATCATTTATAAATGCATTTTCGTCGTGGTGATAGGCGTAGACGCCTATTTGGTCTTGTCGATTGAAATCATAGAATTGTTTTTTATATTTTTTCATCATGCCAATATTCGGGTACCGCATGAACAGCTTATCTCCAGATATATCATCACGCCTTATCTTCATCGCACCCATCATTCAACGTTGCGGAGCGAGCATGACAGTAACTACGGTATTGTATTGGCTATTTGGGACAGGATATTCGGTACGCGCAAAGAATTGGTTCCGGTTAATATCGGTCTGGATTTAATCGAAGCGGAAAATTTCATTCAATTGTTTTCGTTGGCCTTCATCACCGAACGTAAAATCAAACAATTGTTGGGCTTGATTCCCAAAGGTAAAAAATAAGCCGTCATTGGCTTATATCGGTCCAAATCAATCATGGGTACTTTGGGATGATTATCAAAACGGAAAAAACGATCCCCACCAGTGAAATTACCGATCAGTGGGTGTTTCAACGGCGGCGTACTATCATCAAGGCGATGATGGCAGGCATGCTGTTGCCATCTGCTGTTTCGTTGGCAAGTGCCGGTAGCGACGACCCTCGTTGGCGCGATCTGCAACGTAGCCCCTATTCCGACGATACGGCGTCTTTGACGCCCAAGCGGTTGGTGGAGAATTACACCAACTATTACGAGTTTTCGTTTAATAAAGAGGATTCCAGTGATCTGGCGCAACACCTGCGGATCGATCGCTGGAATATCGCCATCGGTGGCGAGGTGGAGAAACCCGGCCAATATTTTCTCGAAGACATCATCGCCAAACTGACGCTTAAAGAATACGTGTACCGGTTTCGCTGTGTCGAAGCTTGGTCCATGGTCGTCCCATGGGTGGGTTTTCCATTGGCCGATTTGATCAAGCTAGTCAACCCCCTATCCACGGCGAAGTTCGTCAAATTCACGACCTTGATGCAGCCCGATACGATGCCCAAACAAAGGATTAAGGCCATGCTGGACTGGCCCTACGTCGAAGCATTGCGTATAGACGAAGCGGTGCATCCATTGACTATCATGGCCGTCGGCATGTACGGCGATATCTTGCCCAAGCAAAATGGGGCGCCGCTACGCTTGGTCGTACCGTGGAAATACGGATTCAAAAGTATCAAGGCCGTTGTCAAAATTGAATTGACGAAGACGGCTCCGATGACGACCTGGCATGCTTTTGCGCCCAATGAATACGGCTTTTATGCCAACGTGAACCCCGATGTGCCGCACCCCAGGTGGAGTCAGTCCAGCGAGCGCCGATTGGGCAGCGGTTATTTCATGCCTCGCCGGCGGACCGAGTTGTTCAACGGTTATGGCGAGCAGGTTGCCGCGATGTATGGCGACCTGGACTTAAGGCATTTTTTCTGATGCCGGGTCGAATCAGCCATGCATGGATGCTTTCCACCGTCGCTTGCTTGCTGCCATTATTTGTATTGATTTTCAATGTCTTGAATGATCAGCTCGGTGCCAATCCTGTACAGGCGATTCATGTTCGTTTGGGCGATTGGGCGTTACGGTTTTTATGGATCACGCTGGCTATTACCCCTATTCAGACCGTCACCAAATGGCGGGGCATGGCCGATTATCGGCAGATGTTCGGCCTCTATGCTTTTTTTTACGCTAGCTTGCATGTATTGGCCTATCTGTTTGTCGATCACGCCGGCGTGTGGAGCCTAATCGTCGTCGATATTTTGGAAAGCGCTTATGTCTGGTTTGGTGTTTTGGCCTACATGATAGTGTTGTTGTTGGCGCTGACTTCACCGAATGCGGTCAAGAAACGCCTGGGCAGAAGCTGGAAAAAACTTCATCGCCTCATTTATTATGCAGCGGCCGCGGCCATCGTTCATTATTTCTGGCAGCTTAAGGGTAATTTATTCCAGCCCCTGTTCTATTTGACTATCATCATGTTTTTATTGGGTTTTAGGGTTTTAGTCTGGATGAGAAATCGGCGCATGAATAGATTGATGATTCCTAAGGGGCGGGTGGTTTCACTCGAAGAAGGGGAATAAGTTCTCATCCCCACTGATTGAATCTGGTTAAACCGGAGTATGCAGATGTCAACTCAAACTATATTGATCACCGGTGGGACCGGCTTTCTCGGCAGTGCACTGACCTATCAATTATTGCAGGATCAGTGTCGCGTGGCTATTTTGAGTCGTAGCGCCGAAAAGGTTTTCAGGACGTTCGGCAGTCAGGTGCAGGCCTACACCCGTATCCAAGAGCTTCCCGATGCCGGGCAGTTTCGAGCCGTGGTGAATTTGGCCGGCGCCGGCATATTCGATAGTCGCTGGAGCGAAGCACGCAAACAACTCTTACGGGATAGCCGAATCGAGTTGACCGAACGGTTGGTGGCCTGGATCAAGGCATCCAGCGGCCAACCGAATGCCTTGATCAGCGGATCGGCGATCGGATTTTACGGTGATCAGGGCGATACTATTTTGCGCGAGCAGAGTCAGCCGAAGTCCGATTTTGCCCATCAATTGTGCGCTGACTGGGAGGCCGCCGCATTAGCCGCCGAATCAGCCGATGTCAGGGTTTGCCTGATACGCACCGGTCTGGTGCTGGGAAAGGGAGGCGGCATCCTCCGACGCATGTTGTTGCCGTTCAGGTTGGGATTGGGCGGACAACTTGGCAACGGCAGGCAGTGGATGTCATGGGTTCACGTCGACGATTGGGTGGCAATAGTCAGAGCCATGATCGATAATCAGGACATGCGTGGCGCCTATAATGCGACGGCGCCCATACCCGTCAGTAATCGGGAGTTCAGCGCGACATTGGCGCACCTGTTGAAACGGCCCATGCTGTTACCGTTGCCTGAGTCCATGCTCAATTTGATATTAGGGGAAATGGCGGCATTGATATTGGGTAG
>JAQTYP010000297.1 GCA_028688235.1 Methylomonas sp. | reverse complement strand
CCAATAGTTCATGTCCCACCACCAACGGCATGATCCAGGTGCAGGCCACGGCCGCTTCATTGCCCTTCAACAACGTCCTCTGGGCATCGCTTGGCAGCTCGATAAACCGGTGATGCTCGAAGACTTGGTTGATGTGCTCGTCGTGAATGGTATCGAGGATACGCCGGACACCGCCAAGGTTGGCATAATGAATTGCCCCCTCGTCGAGATAATAAATTTCGATATCGGTACCACCCAAGCTGCCACACAGAGCCTGCATCAGACTTTCCAGGAAACTGTCGACACCGGCCACGGGGTTTAGCAAGTCGACCATATGCAGGGTTAGGTAGAGATTGGCTTTATCTTCGGACAGCCTGCGCACGCGACTTTCCAGGTTGGCAACGCGTTGCTGCAAATCCTGGTAAGACGGGACTTGCGTCATGTATCCTGGGCCAGGCGCTGCTCTATCGCCTCGGCGAGTACCTCTTCCAGATGCTCTAGCCCTACATCCATCCATTGCAAGGGCAAGTCGACAAAGCGGGCAGCCGTTTCGGCGGCTTCGGTAAAATCGCCGTTGCACGGTGTCCTCAGCGCCAGTATGTATTTATGGCTGCTATGAAAAATTTCCCGGATCACCGTCATGTTATTACCGAAACAATCCCTGATCATGGGCTCCCAGCTCAAAGCCCAATCCTCCAGCAAAAAATAAGCCCCCTTAGCCAATTCCTGCATGAATTTTTCGTAGCCGAGTAACATGACGATGCAATTCTGGCCCTGGGTACGGCAGGTATGGTGTTCTTCCAGAAGATTTTCCATCAACGGGTGACAGCTACCATAGAGCACGACGGTTTTTTCGCCGCGTTTTTCTCGCTCGTCCAAAGCCTGATTCAACTCATTGGACAAGCGGTTAAAATAATTATGCAAGGCCGAATTCAGAAAGTGCGTATGCACGTTCCAATGATTCTTGGCGATCAACCGCTCCACTTCCTTGCGCAATATGCCGCAGCCGACCATCGTGACGGGCGGCTGATCTTCCGGATGCAGGATGAAGTGCTTCATGAAAGTCTCCCGAATTCCAATGCCGCCGTTACCAAAGCCCGAATATTGGCTTCCGGTAATGCCAGCGGCATGACCCCGGTGCCAAATAAAAAGTGGCCACCGGGCTTGCCTATATCTATGATGCGTTTGACCTCGGCCCGGGTCTGTTCGGGACTCCAATGTATCATCTTGATGTCGTCTATGACGCCGCAGGTCAACCCCCGGGTATTGATCAGACGCTTGGCTTCGGCCAGATCGGCCAAAGGACTGATGTAATGCGTCTTGATGTTCAATTCGTCGAACACCAGATCGATCACCTCGTTAAAAGGCGCCATGCCGCAATAATACACCATATCCGCCGTGCCGCCGGGCTCCAGATCCCGTCGCATCCAGGGCAGAACGCTTTTTTCTATGATTTTCTTACTGACGAAATAGGGCGAGCCGAACGGCGAGGAATAGACCAATACATTGGCTCCCGCCTCCCGTAATGCGGCGATATGCTGCCGGCAAAAATCGGAACATTTGCGCAATAATTCATCGCGCGCGTCAGCCGGTCCCAGCAAAAACAATTCCATCCATTTTTCCATGCCCATCAATATAGCCGGCAACGTGGTCGACGAGGTGACATAGGCGCAAATGGGATGAGTTGCACCCACTTCGGCACGCAGTACCCGCAAGCAATCGGCAATCGATTGCCAGGCCGGATGCGAGGTGATGTCGGCGGGAACCTCGAGACGGGCGATATCGTCCAGATTCTTGATGACGAAATCGGCCACATTGGGAACGCCGTCGTCGGCGAACAGAATGTCCTTGCAGCCCAATAACTCGGCTTCCTTGCCGACATATTGCAAACTCCAGACATTGTCGTGGCCGTAGCGCTCGAGCAGTCGCAATTGGGCGTTTGCGACCGCTTCGCCGTCGGCAAAATAATCCTTGGCGTGCATGCCAAGCTCGCGCGGGCCCTGATCGAGCAGGTTACAAAAAACGGGTATGCGCGGTGCCGGCGTGCCGTTCGCCGCCGCGGCCAAAATTTCCAACGGAGTCATGCTGTCACCTCCTGTATCAGTTGGGCGATGACTTTCGCCGCCGTCACGCCGTCCGGCGCCCAGGCATCGGCCCCGACCTTGGCGTATAACTCGTGATCGAAGCGAAATGGTGCGCCGCCGACCACCAGTTTTATCTTGCCTTCCAAACCTCGTTCATGCAATAGCACCCTCACCTTCTGGCTACCATTCTCTCCGGTTGCGGTATGCACCATCATCGCGGAAATCGCAATGACTTGGGCTTCATGCTCTACCGCACTATCGACAAACTGTTCGGGGCCGATGTTGATCCCTAAATCGATCACATCTATCATCATCGATTTCAGGCAGCCGATGACGATACGTTTGCCCAAGGAATGCAGGTCGCCGTAAGCGGCCCCTATCACCACCCGCCCTATGACTTCGGGCGGCGTACTGAATTTCTCCAGCATCCTCTCGGTCACGTCGGCGGCGATTTGCGCGGTCATGAAGTGTTGAGCCAAATTGGAATCGGGATCCTTTTCGATACGCTCCATCATCGCTTGAACCGCCGGAATAATCAGATGAAACACCACGTCTTCCGGAGTTAAACCGTCGTTCAAGGCTTGATTGACTACCTCCAATGCCGCCTGTTTATCGGTTTCGAAAACCGCTTCGTTATAGGCTTCAATGTAATTTTTCGGCATTATGTCGTCTCCAGGGCCGATAAAGGTTGTAAACGCAGATGCTCGATAAAGCGGTTTTCGTATTCGAAAACCCCACCGAGATTTACCACTTTGACCTTATTCAGAATAGCAGCTAACGCCCGGTCGGCCCCCGGTTCGACCAATATTTTTTCGCAGCCTGCCAGGCTGGCATTGGCCGCCAACTTCACCCGAGCCGGATCGATGGCCGGCAGCAAGCCGACCCGGGCGGCATTGTTCAAATCCAGATAGTGCCCGAAACTTCCGCAGATCCACAGCGTATCCAGTTGCTCTAAAGCCAGACCGGCAAAACCGAACAACTGCATCATCGCGGCCGCGAAGGAGGCTTTGGCGCGTTGAAAGATGTCGATATCGCCGCCGTAAATAGCTGTGCGCCAGTTGTTCGGGTCCAAAAAAACGCCACCTTCAGGCTGAGCTTTTGCGAAGCGTCCCGACGGTTTCAATTGCCCCTCTTCCAATAGCAGGGCCACTGCGTCTATGAAACCGCTGGCGCAATATCCGCGGGCCGGAGTATCGCAAAGCGTATCCAGGCGCCATCCTGCTTCGAGTTTCCTTACCCGGCAAATAGCCCCTGTTTCCGCGGTCAAACCGTTGCGCATGCCCACGCCTTCGAAGGCCGGACCGCCGGGTACCGAGGTCACCCAAACCCTTTTTCCATCCCACAACGCGACTTCGGTATTGGCGCCGAAGTCCGCCAATAACGCGGGAAAAGCACCTTCGGTCAATTGGGTGGCAAACAAATCGGCCAATAAGTCCGATCCGACGAAGCCGGCAATCGGCTGCGCGATCTTGATCTCAGCATTAGGCATACGCCACGCGCGGCGCCAAGCGTCGACATCGTCGACTAGGCACTCGATGGGGCGTTGCCAGTTATCCAATCGATAGAGACTTTCGCCGCTGTCGCCGCACACCAACATCAGCATGGCCGTGTTGCCGACGATGACTACCTGACCGACCTGTTTCAGAATAGGCCCCACCTCCCCCATGTCGCGACTCAAGATATCGCGTACGCCTTCTATGAGGGCTTTGCGAGCCTCCAGACCTATCCGCAGGCCATCCTCCTCGTCCAGGCGCTCGGCATCCAGTCGGGTCAATACGTCGGCTCCGTGGGCGACTTGCGGATTAATACTGTATCGACTGGCGATGCAACGTGCAGTTTGCCGGTTCCAGAGCGACAGCCTGATGTGGGTGGTGCCTAAATCGACCGCTACACCGTAAACGTAATCGCTGAGCGCCAAATTGCCATGGGTGGGGCGAAAGGCCTCCGGCATCGTCAGACTTTTCCATTCCGAAGGGGGCGCAGGGTTATCGATATACAACTCGGCCCCGGTTTCGGCCCGCAGTTGGCAAGCCAAGCGCACGCCCCTGGCCAGATCGTCGGGCGGGATTTTTTGCCGTTCGGCCAGACTTGGCGGATTGACCCGTCCCTCGACGACCCGAATCAGACAGGCACCGCAAGTCCCGAGGCCGCCGCACGCCGCGCGAACCCTGAGTTCGGTGCAATCGAGAGCCTGCCGCACATTGCTGCCGACAGGTAGTGTTAAAACTAGGCTTAGCTTATCGCTGAAAACCTTGATCGAAACAGGTTCCGGGGTAGGATTGGAAATATCGTCATTCATAAGCACCCGATGAAATACGCCTGAGGATTTCGTCAGAAAAACTTGTAATTATTCAGTCAATGTAGCTGGTTTGGGGTAGGTAATTGATTTCACAGGACGCGTGAATACATCCATGTAAGCTCTGGCTGCAACGTCCTGTTGCAGACAGCCTGTAAAATCAATCACCTCCCCCTTCTGGCAATGCTTTACGCTGAATAGTTACAAAAACTTTAGCTTAGGGTTCCCATACGCTACGAGGGAACGATGATGTCGGACTCATCGCAAACCAACCTTCAAAAAACTTGCCCGGTTGGGCGCTCGAATGATCAATTCGGGAATCGCCGACAGCGGCATCTCGCCGTCGGTGGCGCCCAATTTGACAGCCTCCTTGGGCATGCCGTACACCACACCGCTAGCTTCGTCCTGGGCGATAGTCAAAGCCCCCGTGTCATGCAGTTCTTTCAAGCCGCGCGCACCGTCGTCCCCCATGCCAGTCATGATGATGCCCACGGCGTTTTTCCCAGCGGATTGCGCGGT
>JAQTYP010000296.1 GCA_028688235.1 Methylomonas sp. | reverse complement strand
CCAGCGGCAGAACCGATAATTACATCGGCCAGCAACTGGAAATGACCGCGCGCTGGGATTTCAACAGCAGCCTGAATTTCGAGACCGGCTGGGCGCATTTGTTCAAGGGAAGCTTCGCCAAAAACACCACCAACGCGCCCGCCAAGGAAGACGTCGATTATTTTTACGTGCAGAGCCAGCTGCGGTTTTGACGGCTTGGTATAAGGATGAAAACCAACAAGCCGGCTATTTTCGGTAGTGGCGCCTTAATAGGGATATTGGGTGGCTTGATCGGCTTGGGCGGAGCCGAATTCCGGCTGCCGTTGTTGATCGGCCTGTTCGGATTCGCCTCGTTGGAGGCGGTGATCCTGAACAAAACCATGAGCCTGATCGTCGTCACATCGGCTCTGCCGTTCCGGGCTGGGTCGATTCCCTTTGTTACCTTGTTGGAGTATTGGCCGGTGATCCTGAATTTGCTGGCCGGCAGCTTAGTGGGCGCTTGGTTCGGTGCCGGTTGGGCGATACGCTTGAAAAGCGAAACCCTGTACCGAGTGATTGCAGTGTTGCTGGTGCTGATCGCTATACTGCTGCTATTCGGTCATCACCCGACAAACAGCCATCAGCCGGCGTTATCCGGTAGTTCGTTGGTGTTGGCCGGAATCGCGGCGGGGTTGGTCATCGGTCTGGTTGCCTCGCTGATGGGCGTGGCCGGCGGCGAATTGCTGATACCGACGCTGGTATTGCTGTTCGGTATCGACATCAAGCTGGCCGGCAGCCTGTCGCTGGCGATCAGTCTGCCGACGATGCTGACCGGATTTACTCGCTATAGCAAAGACAAGAGCTTTGCCGTGCTGGGGAAAAACCGGGGCTTTGTGTTGGTGATGGCTGTGGGCTCGTTGTTCGGTGCGTTTATCGGCGGGCAATTGGTCGGTCTGATAACCGCCGAAGCCTTGCTGCCTGTGTTGGCTGCGATACTGCTGATTTCGGCGATCAAAGTTTGGTGGCATGGATAAAAACGTAGGGTACGCAATGCGTGCCTACAGACTTAATGGTCGAATACCCTCAAGGGCACAAGTAAATTCGACCCTACATTCACATTTGTGTAACCTTTGGAGAGCTTTATGCTAAATCATCGTTTTTTCCGCCTGGCCGTCGCAGCATGGCTGCTATCCCTTGCTCCATCGATTTTTGCCGAGACGGTGCTGGTCGCCGTCGCCGCCAACTTCACCAAACCGATGACCGAAATCGCCGAGGCCTTTGAAAAATCCACCGGCCACGGCGCCAAGCTGTCGTTCGGCTCCTCCGGCAAATTCGTCGCCCAAATCGAGAACGGCGCGCCGTTCGAAGTGTTCATGGCCGCCGATCAGGACAACGCGCTCAAGTTGCAAAGCGCCGGGCTGGCGGTGGCCGACACCCGTTTTGCTTACGCCCTAGGCAAACTGGTGTTGTGGTCGGCGACTCCCGGCCTGGTCGACGATCGAGGCGAAGTGCTAAGCAAAGGCGGTTTCAAGCATCTGGCACTGGCTGATCCCAAACTGGCACCTTACGGCGCGGCGGCTGTCGAAGTCTTGAAAAACTTGGGGCTACTGGAAAAACTGCAGCCCTCGATAGTCCAGGGTGAAAACATCTCGCAAACCCATCAATTTATCAGCACCGGCAACGCCGAGCTGGGTTTCGTTGCTTTGTCCCAAGTCATCGAAAACGGCAAGATAGCCGGCGGCTCGGGCTGGATCGTGCCGGAGGGGCATTACGCTCCGATTCGGCAGGATGTGATTTTACTCAGCAAAGGTGAGGAAAATCCCGCCGCGTCGGCACTGCTGCAATTTCTAAAAGGGCCGGAAGCTTCGGTCATCATTCTAAAATACGGCTACAACCTGCCGAGCCGTCCTTGAACATGCTAAGTTCCGCCGATTTCGCCACGCTGTGGCTAACCTTCGAGGTAGCCAGTTTGGCTACCTTGATCATGCTGATGCTGGGTACGCCGTTGGCCTGGTGGCTGGCCCGCACCCGCTCGCGTTTCAAAGGCATTTGCAATGCATTGGTGGCCTTGCCGCTGGTATTGCCGCCTACCGTGTTGGGCTTCTATCTGTTGGTGATGCTGGGGCCGAAAGGCCCCGTCGGCCAGATGACCAGCGAACTGGGCTGGGGCACCTTGCCGTTTACCTTTCCGGGCTTAGTGGTCGCATCGGTGTTTTATTCGCTGCCGTTCGTCGTGCAGCCCTTGCAAACCTCGTTCGCGGCGATAGGGAGACAACCGCTGGAAGCCGCCGCTACGCTACGCGCCGGGCCGCTCGATACGTTTTTCAACGTGGTGCTGCCATTGGCAAAGCCCGGCTTCATGACCGCCGCCATTCTGGGCTTTGCCCATACCGTCGGCGAATTCGGTGTGGTGCTGATGGTCGGCGGCAACATCCCCGACAGAACCCGCGTGGTGTCGGTGCAAATCTATAACCATGTCGAGGCTTTGGAATACGAACAAGCTCATTGGCTGGCCGGCGGCTTGCTGCTGTTTTCCTTTACGGTGTTGCTGGTGCTGTACAGCGCGCTGAAGACTCACCCCGTTGCCCATCAGCTCAAATGATGACGACTATCCATGCAAAATTCGATCTCGACTACGGCGAGTTTCGGCTGAACGTAGACCTGGCTTTGCCGGGCAGCGGAATCACGGTATTGTTCGGCCATTCCGGTTCCGGCAAGACCACGCTGCTGCGCTGCATCGCCGGTTTGCAGCAGGCACCCAAGGGATTTTTAAAAATTAACGACGAGGTCTGGCAAGACAGCGAGCATGGCGTGTTTTTGCCGACGCATAAACGCTCGCTGGGTTATGTGTTTCAGGAAGCCAACCTGTTTCCGCATCTGACGGTCAAGGGCAATCTGCAATTCGGCTTGAAGCGTACAGGCCAAATCGGTGTCGACCTGACGCACATCCTGGAACTCTTAGGCATCGCTCATCTGTTGGAGCGCATGCCGGACGGCTTGTCCGGCGGCGAGCGTCAGCGGGTCGCCATCGCCAGGGCGCTGGCGCTGAATCCTAAAGTGCTGCTGATGGACGAGCCTTTGGCGGCTCTCGATTTCAAGCGTAAGCAGGAAATCTTGCCTTATCTGGGACGCCTGCATACAGAACTGAACATGCCGGTGATCTATGTCACCCATTCGCAACAGGAAGTGGCACAACTGGCCGACCATCTGGTGGTGATGGCCGACGGCAGGGTGCAGGCATCCGGTCCGTTATCCGAAACCCTTAGCCGCTTAGACGTGCCGCTGGCGCAAGACCGGGATGCATCGACCGTCTGGCAGGTAAGAGTTGCCGGGCATGAAGCGTTATATCATTTGACACATATCGCTTTCGACGGTGGTACACTCTACCTGCCAAGCTTGGCGGCGGAAGTCGGCACGCCGCTAAGATTGCAGATATTCGCCCGCGACGTCAGCATCACGCTGCAAGAACCTATAGCGACCAGCATTCTCAACGTATTGCCGGCCATCGTGACCGGCATCGCCGACGACGACAGCGGTCATTGTGTGGTGCAGTTGCGACTGCCTGGGACGGCAGGAGTGCCGCAATCGGTCGGGAACCAAAGCGGCCGAGTTGGCACTCATTCCTTGTTGGCGCACATTACTCAAAAGTCCGCAAGGCTGTTGGGTTTGCAAGACGGGATGTCTGTTTATGTGCAAATCAAAGGTACATCCATCATCAATTAACCATCCTTTAAGGAGTTCATCATGAAAGCAAGTGCTAGAAATCAGTTCACAGGTACGGTCAAAGACGTGATCGTCGGTGCGGTCAATGCCGAAGTCCATATCGCTCTGAAAGGCGGCGAGATCATCGCCGCCACGGTGACCAAGGAATCGGTCGACGAGTTGGGCATCAAAAGCGGCATGGAAGTCATCGCGATGGTCAAGGCACCGCAAGTCATCATCGTCACCGATTTCGGCGGTTATAAACTGTCGGCGCGTAATCAGTTGCCGGGTACAATCACTGCGGTCAAGCCGGGAGCGGTCAATTCCGAAATCGATATCGAATTGAAAGGCGGCGATAAACTGGCCGCTACCATCACCAATGATAGCGTCGAAACATTGGGCTTAAGCAAAGGCCAAGCGGCTACGGCGGTATTCAAAGCCGGTGCCGTGATTTTGGCTGTGGGCGGATAATGTTTTGATATTCTCGGCCGCTGGCCTTTTAGGATTCGCGGCCGAGCTTAGCTTCTGACGGAGGCTGTCATGTTGCTGGAAATGAATGTCAAATTGCGCAGAGGCCATTTCGACATGGCCGCGCAACTGTCGTTGGAGGGCAGGAGTGCCGGTTTGTTCGGCAAATCCGGTGCAGGCAAGAGTACGGTGTTGGGCTTGATCGCCGGTACGATAGAGCCTCGAAGCGGTCACATCATCCTCGATGGTCAAACCCTATTCGATAGTCGCAAAGGCATCGTAACGCCAGCTGAGCAACGCCCGGTGGGCGCGGTATTGCAGTCAGGTTTTAACGATATCGGTGTGACGGTGCGCGATAGACTAGAGTCGGTCAAGCAACACCTCTTCAGTCGGCGCCGATTGTTCAAGATGGATTTTTTGATAGGCTTATTGGAATTGGAAGCCATGCTCGACCGTCCTCTCGAGTTTCTTTCTGCGGGCGAGCGCCAACGCGTAGCCTTAGCCTGTTCGTTGCTCAAATCCCCGAGATTATTGTTGCTGGACGAGACGTTTGCCGGCGTCGGCGACGCTTGTCGGATGCAATTGCTGCCTATTCTGAAACGGCTGCAGCAGGAGTTTAATCTTGGCATCCTCTATGCCAGCCAGTCGCTGGCAGAGATAATCGAGCTGACAGACCAATTGGTCGTGCTGGATCAAGGCCGGGTGTTGCATAGCGGGTCTTTGCAGAAGATTGCTAAACAACAGGACATATTGCGT
>JAQTYP010000295.1 GCA_028688235.1 Methylomonas sp. | reverse complement strand
GTGTTGTCGGTTTTTTGGTTCGCGCTGTTTTGGTGGCGCGATTAGTTTTTTGCGAGGACAAATGAGTACTGAAGGTGGCGCAACAGGTTATATAGTCCATCACTTGACACCGCTGTCGGTGGGTGAGGGATTTTGGACATTGCATCTGGATACTCTGTTTTTTTCATGGGTATTGGGCGGATTGTTTATCTTCTTTTTTAAATCGGTAGCGGCAAGAGCGACATCCGGCGTGCCGGGCTTGGCGCAGAATATTGCCGAATCCTTAGTCGAATTCGTCGACACACAGGTTAAAGACAGTTTTCACGGCCGTAGCGAATTGATTGCACCGTTGGCGCTAACCATTTTCTGTTGGGTATTCCTGTGGAACGCAATGGACATGTTGCCGGTCGATTTGATGCCGATGATAGGCAGTCTGATGGGCATGGAATACATGCGGGTCGTGCCGAGTACCGATTTGAACGGTACCTTTGCGTTGTCAATCAGCGTGTTTGTCCTGATTTTCTTTTACAGCATCAAGGTTAAAGGTCTTTGGGGATTTGCCAAAGAAATGACCTGCACGCCTTTCGGCCCTAAAATGTTGCCTTTTAATTTACTGTTGAAAACTGTCGAAGAGGTGGCAAAGCCTATTTCGCTGGGCCTGCGGTTATTCGGTAACCTATACGCCGGAGAGCTGGTATTCATTTTGATCGCTCTGTTACCGCCGGTCGTTCAGCCGTTTCTGGGTTTCCCCTGGGCGGTATTTCATATTCTGGTCATTACGCTGCAAGCCTTCATATTCATGGTTTTAACCATTGTTTATTTGAGTTTGGCGTGTGAAGACCACTAACAGTTTTATTTTTACATTCATATAAATACTTAGGAGATACTATGGAACTCGCATCATTAATTGCCAACGTTCAAGGCTTCACCGTAATCGCAGTCGGCATCATTTTGGGCCTGGGCGCAATCGGTACCGCTATCGGTTTCGGTTTGCTGGGCGGCAAATTCCTGGAAGGCGCTGCACGTCAACCGGAATTGGTTCCTATGTTGCAGGTCAAAATGTTCATCATCGCCGGTTTGCTTGATGCGGTAACCATGATCGGTGTTGGTTTGGCTCTGATGCTGACTTTCGCAAACCCATTCCTTTCAGCTGTTCAATCTGTTGCAGGTTAATTGTACGAGATTGATCTGTTCGGCAAAGACATCCGTCTTTATCTAACTACTGTCAGCGATGTCGGCAGTAGTTAACAGATACACATGAAAACAGCATAACGAGGAAACCATCAATGAGTATTAATGTTACTCTGATCGGGCAGATGATTACCTTCACGCTTCTGGTGTGGTTCACCATGAAGTATGTCTGGCCACCTATCATTGCCGCGTTGGAAGAGCGTAAAACCAAGATCGCCGACGGCCTGGCTGCAGCTGAAAAAGGCCAGGAAGAAATCAAACTGGCCGAAAAGAAAGCCGTTAGCGTCCTGAAAGAGGCTAAAGAACAAGCCGCAGAATTAATTGCTTCCGCGCAAAAACGCGCAAACGAGCTGGTAGACGAATCCAAATTGCAAGCCCGAAAAGAAGGCGAGCGATTGTTGGAAGCGGCGAAAGCTCAAATCGAGCAAGAAACACTGCAAGCCAGAGAAAATTTACGCAAGGAAGTTTCTGCATTGGCCTTACGTGCTGCTGAACAGATTTTGAAAGAAGAAATCGACAAAGCCAAGCATCAGGATCTTCTGAACAGAACCGCAGAACAATTAGGTTAAGCAATGACTGAGTTAGCGACATTAGCAAGACCCTATGCTGAGG
Organism: Methylomonas sp.; assembly: GCA_028688235.1. Taxonomy (GTDB): domain Bacteria; phylum Pseudomonadota; class Gammaproteobacteria; order Methylococcales; family Methylomonadaceae; genus Methylomonas. Next base: position 3,108 of record JAQTYP010000295.1, on the reverse strand, counting down.
CGGCGTTCAAACGTGCCAAAGAAACCGGTAATGCGGGTGTATGGGCGGATGCGTTGCAGTTCTTATCGGCCGTAGTTCGGGATTCGGATATGGCGGCCATCGTCAACAATCCGAAAGTCGGCGGCGATAGACTTCTGCAATTGTTATTGGATATTTGCCAAGACAGGATAGGCGACGAAGTGAAAAACCTTCTGAAACTGTTGGTTCAAAACGGCAAGCTGAAACTGTTGCCCAACATCAGTACCTTGTACGAAGAATACAAAGCCAATGACGAAGGCTACGTTAATGTCGAACTGTACAGTGCTTATGCGTTAACCAAAGCCGAACAACACAAATATGTCGCCATGCTGGAAAAGCAATTGAACAAAAAGGTCAATGCCACCGTTTCTATCGATAAATCGTTGATAGGCGGCATCCTTGCCAAAGCAGGCGACAAAGTGATTGACGGTTCCGTCAGCGGCCAGCTTCATCAATTAGCCAAACGGCTCTAAGAGCTAGATCGGGAAAATAAAATGCAATTAAATCCATCTGAAATAAGTGATCTGATCAAAAAGAAGATCGAGAATTTCGACGCCCAACTCGAGGCGCACTCGGAAGGTACAGTCGTCAGCGTAACTGACGGTATCGTTCGCGTACATGGTTTGTCGGAAGCGATGCAAGGCGAAATGCTGGAATTTCCTGGCGGCTCTTACGGCATGGCATTGAACTTGGAAAGAGATTCCGTCGGTGTGGTAATGCTCGGCGCTTACAAACACATTTCCGAAGGCGATACCGTCAAATGTACCGGCCGTATTTTGGAAGTGCCGGTAGGCGATGCGCTGCTGGGCCGGGTAGTCGATGCCTTGGGTAATCCTATAGACGGCAAAGGCGCTATCGATACCGACCTGGCCTCCCCTATCGAAAAAATCGCTCCAGGCGTTATCGCTCGCCAATCGGTCGATCAACCGGTACAAATCGGTTTGAAATCCATAGACTCGATGATTCCTGTCGGTCGCGGCCAACGCGAACTGATCATCGGCGACCGCCAAACCGGTAAAACCGCGATTGCCATTGATGCGATCATCAATCAAAAAGGCACAGGCATTAAATGTATTTATGTCGCGATCGGCCAAAAACGTTCGTCTATTGCCAACGTCGTGCGTAAACTGGAAGAACACGGCGCTATGGATCACACCATCGTGGTCGTTGCCTCCGCTTCCGAATCTGCCGCGCTGCAATTTATCGCGCCGTACACCGGTTGCTCGATGGGCGAATACTTCCGCGACAAAGGCGAAGACGCTCTGATTATTTACGACGACTTGACCAAACAAGCCTGGGCTTATCGTCAAATCTCGCTGTTGTTGCGTCGTCCGCCGGGACGCGAAGCGTATCCGGGCGACGTGTTCTACATTCACTCCCGTCTGTTGGAACGCGCCGCGCGCATCAATGCAGTCGAAGTCGAAAAACTGACCAACGGTAAAGTCAAAGGCAAAACCGGATCGTTGACCGCTCTGCCTATCATCGAAACCCAAGGCGGCGACGTATCGGCGTTCGTTCCGACCAACGTGATTTCTATCACCGACGGCCAGATCTTCCTGGAAACCGGTTTGTTCAACTCAGGCATCCGTCCTGCGGTCAACGCAGGTCTGTCGGTATCGCGGGTTGGCGGTGCTGCGCAAACCAAGATCATCAAGAAATTGGGTGGCGGTATTCGTCTGGACTTGGCGCAGTTTCGCGAATTGGCGGCTTTCGCTCAGTTTGCGTCCGATTTGGATGAAAGCACACGTAAACAAATCGAACGCGGTCAACGCGTCACCGAGTTAATGAAGCAAAACCAATATGCGCCGATGTCGGTTGCGGAAATGGGGGTTTCATTGTATGCGGCCAACGCCGGCTTCCTGGATCCTGTCGATGTCAAAAAAGTGCGCGATTTCGAGTCGGCTCTGTTGTCTTTCATGAGAGCGGAAGAAGCGGATTTGATGGCGAAGATCAACGAAAAAGGCGACTACAACGACGACATTCAAAAAGGCATTCATAGTGCTATTGAGCGTTTCGTTAAAACAAGTAGCTGGTAAAAGGATAGTCCCATGGCTGTTGGCAAAGAAATACGTACCAAGATCGCAAGTATCAAGAATACTCAGAAGATCACCCGCGCCATGGAAATGGTGGCCGCGAGTAAAATGCGTAAAACCAAAGACCGCATGCAGGCTACACGCCCTTACTCCAAGAAGATCAGTCAGATTATCAATCATCTGTCTCACGCCAATCCGGAATACAAGCATCCGTACATGGTCGAGCGTGAAGTTAAGCGCGTGGGCATCATCGTGATTAGTTCGGACAGAGGCTTGTGCGGCGGTTTGAACGCCAATCTGTTCAGAACGATATTGAACGCGATGCAAAAATGGAGCGAGCAAAACATCGAAATCGATGTGGCTACGATAGGCGGAAAAGCCTCGGCATTTTTCAGCAATATCAATGCGCATTTGATCGGTCAAATTTCCAAATTGGGCGATACTCCGCACCAAATGGACATCGTCGGCGTGATCAAAGTCATGCTGGATGCTTATGAAAACGGCACTATCGATCAGCTCTACGTGTTCAATAATGAATTTGTCAACACCATGACCCAGAAACCGGAAATGACTCAGTTGTTGCCGGTTATGGCTAGCGGGCTCGAGCAAGATTTGAGCGGGCATTGGGATTATCTGTACGAACCCGGTGCCCAAGTAGTCCTTGATCATTTGCTGCACCGCTACGTCGAATCCATCGTTTACCAAGGCTTGGTCGAAAACAATGCCTGCGAACAGGCTGCACGTATGGTTGCGATGAAGAGTGCATCCGATAACGCCGGCAACATCATCAAAGAATTGCAACTTGTGTACAACAAAGCCAGACAAGCGGCAATCACGCAGGAAATTTCGGAAATCGTTGCCGGAGCCGCGGCTGTTTAACGCCTTTCACAAGTTTAGATAGATTTTTAAAGAGGACGTCACAATGAGTTTGGGTAAAATCGTTCAGATTATCGGAGCGGTCGTAGACGTGGAGTTTCCACGCGAAGAGATGCCGAAAGTATATGATGCGCTGAATGTCGAAGGCGGATTGGTGCTGGAAGTTCAACAACAACTGGGT
>JAQTYP010000294.1 GCA_028688235.1 Methylomonas sp. | reverse complement strand
GCGCCTATGAAGCCGACATTGTCAATCTGCTGGTAGGCCCTTTATCGGAGGCCAAATATGTCGCGCTACGCGACGGCGAAATCTTTAACCGGCAATTAGTCAATCTGAACGCCATGCGCCATTACGGGGGGCATAGCGATATCGTCCGGGCCCAGCAATATCTGGAATATTTCCTCAGCTCCAAAAGCCAAAGAGAACAGAAATTAGACCACCTGCTCTCGGAAGCCTTCGAATTTATCGACAACCCTAAACACTGGAAATGCATAGCCAGTCTGGCCCAGTTCATTCTGGATAACCGGCAGGAGACCATCAGTTGCGACGAGGCCATCGCTATTTTCGAGCACAGCCTGTCTTCGACTCAATACCCCCGCTGGAGCAATCAAGTCAGTTGCTCGGGTCGTTAATTCATATCGGGGCTTGGGCAAACCCGCTACCATAGATTAAACAACGATTGCGTCCGGATTCTTTGGCTTGATAGAGCGCCATATCGGCGCGCATGAATACATCGTCATGCTGGTCGTTATCGGCAAATTCGCTGATGCCGCAGCATATGGTCAGATTGACACTCTCACCATTATGGTTGAATCCGCAATTTTCTATGGTATCCCTGATGCTTTCCGCCATGACCAAGGCCTCCTCCGCATCGGTGTTCGGCAGCAACATCAAGAACTCTTCCCCGCCGTATCTGGCGACAAAATCGGTTTCCCTGCAGTTATTTTTTAACAACTGCCCAACTAGAACCAGGGTTTTGTCGCCTGCTTTATGCCCATAGTTATCGTTGATGCGCTTGAAATAATCGATATCCCAAATGATCAATGCCAATGGATTTCGATAACGCCGACACCGATTCGCCTCCATTTCTATCCTGTCTTCATAGGCCAAACGATTAGGCAAACCGGTCAGCGCATCGCATAAGGCTCTATCGTGTTCGACTCTGAGCTTGGATCTCAAGGCTTCCGTTTCCATCTCCAGTGCCTGCAACTTAAGCGTCATCATTGCGATTTGCCGTTCGGCATGCTGTTGTCGTTCGTCTTCCGATTGCTTATAGGCTAAAAGCTGCGCCATCAGGCGCTCCAGATGCTCGGTCGTGACAGCCTTTAACGCAGACAATTCCTGAGCCTGATTGGCATGACCCTTGATATCGTCCAGGCGTAAATTGATCTCGGAATTCAATTCTTCGCGATGGTCCATGGACAAGCGAGTCGACTGACCGACTTGCTCCGCATGTTGTTCGATTTCGCTCAATTGGTCGGTCAAATCGGTCAAAAAAACATCGATGTCCTTTTGTTCCGAAACCGTATAGTCTCTGATGTCGCATAACAATGCGACAGCCAGATCGATGATTTGATTGAACGCCTCGTCATCTAATTCGGCCTTGAACTTACGCCTCAAGGCGACCTTATGTTGCTGAAATTTCAGCGGCACGGAGGTATCCGTCAACAACTGATCGATTTGTTGCAGCAAATAAGCATTCTGCGACATTTGGTCGCTTCCGCTCTTTTTCGATTGCTCCTGCTTGGAGATGTGTAGCAACGTTTTGGAAATGGCTTGCAATTCCTGCGTGAGCTCGCCTAAATTCCCGCCGGCCTTCAATTGCTTGCTGACCTGCAGCAAATGAGGCTCGAGCAGTTTATGCTGCCCTTTGCTAAAAATCAAAAACTGGATGACCAGCTTATATAGCAGCTTACCCAGCTCAGCCGTTTTAGGGCTAGTATTCTTCATTGACTTTCCATTTCGAACAATTCGCAGCGATTGCGCCCCTTTTGCTTGGCTCGATATAGTGCCTGATCCGCGCGCTCGAAAAGCGATTCCGCGCCTTCGCCATCGCGGTATTCGGTCAGTCCGCAAGACACCGTAATGACGACGCGATTGCCGCTCGCATTGAAGCCGCTGCCTTCGATGACGGCGCGTAACTTTTCGGTGAGCTTCAGCGCCACCTTGCCGTCCGTTTCCGGAAACAGCATGACAAATTCTTCGCCTCCAAAGCGGCCGATAAAATCCGTCTCCCGGCATCGATTCAACAACAGCTTGCCGATGATAGCCAAAGCCTTGTCTCCCGCTTTATGTCCGTAAGTATCGTTGACCTTTTTAAAATAATCGATATCCCAAATCGCCAGCGTCAACGGCGTGCCATGCCGGCGGACACGGGCCAATTCATCCGCCAGTCTGAGCTCCAGGGCCAAACGATTAGGCAAATGCGTTAAAGGATCGCGAGTGGCTTGTTGTTGGGCAAGCTCCAGTTGCGACTGCAAGGTCTCTGTTTCGGCCTCCAATACCTGGATTTGCTGGACCAAATTGGAAAAGGCCTTTTTATTCTCTTGCCGCTCCTGTTGCTCTTTTTGGTTATGCGACTGAATCTGTTGGGTAATTTTCTGCAGCCGAATATTCACTAGCTGTTTGAGCGGCTCGAGTTGCGTGGCTGCCGCCGAGCTATTTTGCAGATCGAGCATTTGCGCCGCCACATCCTTATTCAGGTTGGCGCGATTTTGCATGGCGTTTTCATTGGCAACATTGACGCCCTCGGCTTTCAGGCCCAATTCCGCCAACTCATCGGTTAACTTGGCCAGAAACTCCGCCATTTTCCGTTGTTCGGCTTGTGTGTGTTTTTTGAACGACAATAGCAAGCTGACCATGTCGTCAAAAATCGGCATCAGTGCCTCGCCGTGTTGCAGGCGATCGGTCAATTGTTTGACCTCTTCGGACAAATTCTCCGGCGAATCGATGCTTTCCAACAGCCTGCGCGTGTAAAGCCTTAGAGCCTGGTAATCGGCGGGCTTCAACTCGACGTCTTCGCCCGGACTCGAGTTCGTCACAGCGACGAGCTCGGCCAATTGTAGAAACAAGGCCTGCTCGTTACCTAGTTCACCTTTGTTATAGCGGCCACGCAGACTTTTCAAGTCAACCGCTCGATCCGGATAACAACGATCCAAGAAGTCGAACAATAACGCGCTATCGTCCGGATTCGGCTGCTTATCCTCCAATTGCATCAGGGTATTGGTAAAAGCCTCGACCTCCGCTTGCAAGCTTTCGGTTTTCAAGCCGGTTTTTAACAAATTGCGAATTCGATCGATATGGGGGTCCAAAGCCTTATCGAAGCCTTTGATCGCCAAAGCAAAACGCACTACGGTCTTGGCCAACAAATCTTCGTTAGCCTTGCACTCTTTTTCGAAGTCGTCTTGCTTCTCCAGCAACTGGTAATACTTTTGTTGCCATACGTCGTTTGCTTCGTTCTTATCTTTGAAAAAACTCATGACGTATCGGCACCCCAAGCAAAAGTATCAATCACTTCACAATTATAGCCTTTGGCGGCGTCACTTGGCGTGCGCAGTCTCTTGCCGGATCAATTCATCGAGCACTTTGATCATATTGTCCTGCGATTTGGCGGTAGTGGCGGTGATACGGTATTTACCGTTGACGATCAAGACTGGAACGCCCGTGATGCCGTAACGTGGCCCCATGCTTTCCGCCTGGCGCAATTTTGCGTCTACCAGGAAGGACTTATAGGCGGCGCGAAAATCCTCATCCTTGACGCCGTGGGCAGCGAAGAATTTGGCCAATTCGTCTTCGGACGTCAGTTTCTGCTTCTTGTTCTGAATCGCATCGAAAAAATCGGCATGGACTTTTTCACTAACGCCCAATGCCTCCGCGGTAAAAAAGGCCTTGGCGTGCTTACCCCATAACTCACTGAAAACGGCAGGCTGGCGGATGAATTCGACATTGGCCGGCTTGGATTCCAGCCATTTCACCATCGAGGGTTCCAGACTATAACAATGCGGGCAGCCATACCAAAAGAATTCGATGACTTCGATTTTGGCGGGATTTTGCGTAGGTTGCGCCGGCGTCACCGTTTCATAACCGCCTTCGGCACGCGCCAATCCGGTCATACAAAACAGCATAATCAAGGCAAGTTTTTTCAACATCTAAAGTTCTCCTTATGAGTGTGATCCAGATAAAACCCATTCACGTCCAAAAACGCAAACTAGGTGACAAAAAAACATAATCCCCAGTCACAGGGGATTAGAAGTTTCCGGCAAATCCCAATGGGGTTTAGTTTATTTCAGCGTCGATATGTAATAAGAGACCGCCTTGATGTCCTCATCCGTCATTTTAGTCGCGATCATATGCATCATGTTTTCGCGGTTATTGCTGCGCTGGCCGGATTTGAAATCGCTTAAGGTCTTGATCAAATAGTCGGCATGTTGCGAGTGCAAAGCCGGATACGAGGCAGGCTTGTTGCCTTCGGCATAAGGTCCATGACAGGCTACGCAAGCCGACACTTCGCGGCTAATATTGCCGTTGCGGTATAAATCGCCGCCTTGCTCGATCAAATTCTTCAGTTGGGTTTGTTTTTGCTCTTCGGTTTTTTCCGGCGCATCGTCGTCTTCGTCGACGGGCAAGGCCGGCGCGGGATTTTTGGAAATTTTTTGCACCGAATAGTACTCGGCGATTTCTTCCATGCTTTTCTCGTCTAATCCCATAGCCAATGGGGCCATCATCGGCGCGTTGCGTTCACCGCTTTTGAAGGCTTTAAGTTGTTTGAGCAAATACCCCTGATGCTGTCCGGCTAGTTTAGGAAACCCTGGCATCGTGCTGTTACCGTCTTCGCCATGGCAACCCGCGCATGACGCGGCTTTTTCCTTACCCACCCCCGTCTTGCCTTGAGCATAAGCAGTACCGGCGCCGCTGGCAAGCACCAGGGAAATGGAAACAGTCAGCAGTTTTTTGATCATTATTGACCCCTGTTCAGGAAAGTTAATCGACGTCAAGCAAGCGTCAAAGGGCCGCCAGACGTTATAATGGCCGGATTTTAACCGATTTACCCACCTTAAGCGAGATAGCGATGAATCCAGTTTATCACCAAGCCAAATTCATCATCAGCGCCCCGCGCCTGCAAGA
>JAQTYP010000293.1 GCA_028688235.1 Methylomonas sp. | reverse complement strand
GCCGACCGATTTCTCTAGCTCGGCCCCCTTGAGCGTGCCAAGCACCACGTCGTAGCCGCCCAGCACTTTCTCGAAATCTTGCTTCTTGTAGTCGACGACTTCGTCCGCACCCAGGCTGCGCACCAGTCCAACGTTGCCGGTGCTGGTGGTAGTTCCCACCGTGGCGCCAAGGTGCTTTGCCAGCTGGATCGCAAAGGTGCCAATGCCGCCTGATCCTGCCGGGATGAACAGCTTCTGGCCGGCCCGAAGATTGGCGCGTTACTTCAGCGCTTGCCAGGAGGTAAGCCCGACCATCGGAATAGATGCGGCCTGCACGAAATCCAGATTGGCCGGCTTCAGCGCGGCGGCACTTTCCGGCACCACCGCGAATTCGGCAAGCGACCCCGTGCCAAGATCGAAGATACTGGCGAAGACGGCATCGCCAGGCTTGAAGCGAGTCACGCGGCTGCCGACTTCAATCACCACACCCGCCAGATCGCTGCCCAGCGTGGCTGGCAACTGGCAATGCAGGACCGGTTTGAACATCCCGGTTGGAATCATGTTGTCGATCGGGTTCAGGCCCGCGGCGTGGACTGTTACCAGCAGTTCGTCAGGCTTCGGTGTGGGACGAGAAATGTCGGAAAAACTGATCTCGGGCGACTTTCCGTAGCGTTTGAAGGTCAGTGCTTTCATGGTTAAGGTGTTATTCACAAAAAATTCCTTGTAGCTAAGTTCAGACTAAATCGTTGTTGATTCGCATAAAGCGGAACAAGCGTTGGCGCAGACCAGTGGATGTTCGCCCACGGCATGCGCCTGGACCAATACTTCGTTATTGACCGGTTTGGGCCCTGGTATTTCGGTTATCCGCCATGCGACTTTGTTTCCATCACGATGGGCGACAAACGCCTTCATGATGTTTGTGGTTTTTTTATCGCGTCCAGCCGCAGATCTTTTCGAAGCCCTGCGTCCATCACCTGAGCAGGCGCAAATCTGCGTAGCAGGCTCAAGCGCTTAGCGAGACCGCCCGCCGTATATCGGAGCTTCGGACGGGCTGCTCTGGCAGCTTTCAGCACAACATCGGCCACGACTTCCGGCTCGTCGGCAATAGCCATCACCTCCTCCAGCACCTTGTCCAAGGCCGCGCGAGTTTCGTGATACTCTTCAAGCTGCGAATCGGCCGCCAGAAGGTTCGCGTCGAACTTCGTTTTTGTGTATGCGGGCTCGATGACCGAGACTCGGATGCCTCTGGTACGCAACTCGTGGTCGAGCGATTCCGAATAGCCTTCGATCGCGTGCTTGCTCGCGGCATAAATTGCCGCATACGGCATCGGCAAGAAACCAAGCACAGAGCCAATGTTGATGATGCGACCGCAGCCTTGGCGCCGCATATGGGGTGTAACGGCGCGAGTCATGCGGACGATGCCGAAGAAGTTCGTATCGAAAACCGACTGGGACTGTTCGATCGAACTCTCTTCCGCGCCAGCAGGCGCAACCCCGAAACCAGCGTTATTCACAAGCAGGTCAATGCGTCCTTCCCGTTGCATCACCTCGCTCACGGCAGCTTCGACGGAGACATCGCTAGTCACGTCGAGAGGCAGCATCTCGAAAGAACGTTGACCCGTTTGGACGGCAGCCCGTCTGCTGGTTCCATAGACTTTATAGCCTGCCGCCGTCAGCCGCAGAGCGGTTGCTTCGCCGATGCCTGAGGATGCGCCCGTGACCAACGCGACACTAATATTTTGTTTAATACTCATAACTCAAATCTCCTTGCGGGGTGGATTGTCTATCATCTAAGTGTTACTATCATTTCGGAAGTAATGTTACTACCAATTTGAAAGTAAGTCACTACCAGAATTGTATGAACGATAAAAATATTTGTGATGACCCTTGTCCAATCGCGCGCTGCTTGGCTTTCCTTGGCGATGCATGGAGTCTTTTAATTTTGCGGGACGCTCATTTCGGCCTCACGCGCTTTGACCAGTTTCGGAAAAACCTGGGAATCGGACCTGCGATCCTGACCCGAAGATTGGCGGCTCTGACTGAGGAAGGATTGTTGGAAAAAAGGCTTTATTCGGAGCGCCCGCCGCGCGAGGAATATGTGTTGACTACCGCCGGCCGCGATTTTCTGCCGGTGCTGTTCACGATTGGTGCCTGGGGACGTAAATATCGCGGCGAGGGCCGGCTGGTGCGCATCTTAGATGCCGAAACGGGGGCAGAAATCAGACCGATGCTTGTGGATGAGGTCACCGGGATAAAGATCGGGGATCGGCCAATACGCATTGTCGAACCAGATGGCGACTAATGAAAAGACTTCTTTTTGTAGCTGTTTTATGATTAGCCTGAAGCGATCAATGAAGAGGATTTGACTGCTTTTGTAGGGGCGATGGTGTCAAGCAAAAAGCCATTGAAGTCAATTTGTAACTCACGTTCCTCCGATTAGCGAAGCGTAACCGGGTGCGACTGGCATGGTAGTCAGCAAGCTGGTGAAAGTCCAGCCATTGCCCTGTGAGAAGGGAAAATGTAGGCGAAGGCAAGGGTGTCCAAAGAAACTCGGTATTGCATCCACCAAAATCCAAAACAAGCATGAGCGACTACCGGCGAGTATTCGTACCGGGCGGCCGTTATTTTTTCACCGTGGTGACATGCCTCCATCGTCCGGTTTTCGAATTGCCGGAAAATGTTGAGTTATTGCGTAACGCGTTCAAACGGGTGATGGTCGAAAAGCCTCTCAAGATTGATTCTATCGTCGTACTCCCGGATCTTTGCATTGTATTTGGCAATTACCGAAAAACGACCGTGATTTTTCCGGACGTTGGCGCGAAATCAAAAAAATACGTTTCCAAACGCATAGGCGCGGAGGGAAAACGTCCCGGCGAAAAGGACATTTGGCAACGCCGTTTTTGGGAACACCTTATTCGCGACGAAGACGACTGGCGGCGGCACATGGATTATATTCATTACAATCCGGTCAAACATCGCTTGGCGCCATCGCCGATCGATTGGCCTTATTCTTCGTTCAAAAAGGCGGTCGAGGCCGGCTGGTACGACGCCGCATGGGGGGCAGGAACGGTCAACCGGATTCGATTGTTGATCTTGAGTTGGAATGAGGGTAGATTTCGATGCGATGGATGCGATGGATGCGATGGATGCGCTGGCGCTTATCCATCCTACATTATTGAAATTTTGGAGGTAAGCGTGAAAAAATTGTTATTGATTCTGATGGTGGCAGTATTTAGCAATGTTAATGCGGCAAACAATAAAAATAATAAACCGAAAGCCACGCTGGATGAAACATTGAGTTTTATAGACAGAAAACTTGCCGAAAATACTTATAAAAATAAATATGTTTCATCATTATCTGGCGATTATTTCGAGGACACGATAATTGAGTCAAGGCTTGATTGGAGCGCTGGAAATTGTGCTGACATCAGGGTTGTAACTTCAGTATCACGCGTCGTTGATTTAGCTAACTATCCAGCAGGCAACCCTGAGCAACGTACTGAAATAATAGGATTTTCATTACGTGACCTTAATGTAAACTCTGTAAAATATAGCTTTGATAACAACTACATGCAAAGCGACAGGAAAACTCGATTGGAAATTCCTAAGGTTAGCTTTCAAACAATAGGAGACCGGGCTGATATCAAAATAAATTATGAAGGGCGCATCATATCCAGTAGTGCTTCCAGTTTGTTTTTTGATGATATTAGTATCGCCGAAAGGGTTACCAAGGCACTGGTTCACGCCGTTAAACTTTGTCAACCTAGCGATGTAGAGCCATTTTAATCATTTCGCGCGGATAGCCTGCGTAGGTCCGATTAGCGTAATCGACCGAATTAAATTACCAACCCATGCAAAACGACATCCGCTGGCAACAACGTTTTTCGAATTACCAAAAAGCCTTGGAACAACTGCGCAAATTCATCGACCACGGCGAATTGAACGAGTTGGAAGAGCAGGGCTTGATTCAAGCCTTCGAATACACCCACGAACTGGCCTGGAACGTGTTGCGCGATTATTTGTTGTGCAAAGGCCATCAGGCCATTCATGGTTCGCGCGACGCTAGTCGAGAGGCTTTCAAATTGGAATTGATAGACGACGGCGAATGCTGGATGGACATGATCCGCGACCGTAACCGCACCGTCCACACCCCCGATCCGGAAACCGCCCTAGCTATTGTCGGTAACATTCGCGAGCGCTTTTTTGCCCAATTCGAACGATTAGCGCAAACCGTGGCGGGCTTGGTCGATGCCGAATGAGGCCTTGGCCGAGCGATGCGGACTCAGTGTCAAAACCATCGCCGTCTTGCAAAAGATATTCTCCAATTACAAGGAAGTCGAGCAAGTAGTGCTGTACGGCTCGCGGGCCAAGGGCACACAGCGCAAAGGCTCGGACATCGATTTGACCCTGCTTGGCGATAAGCTGGACTATCGTATGTTAACTCGCATCGAAACCGAGATTGATGATCTACTGCTGCCCTATACGGTCGACTTGTCGCTATTCGCGCAAATCGACAATCCGGATTTAATCGATCACATTCGCCGGGTCGGATTAATTTTCTATCCGGCGACATAGCCGGTAAAATCGTCGTTAAGCTCAGCGCCTGGTCGAATTAGGGTGCGTGCAAACGATTTTATTATTCAGGAGTTTCATTTCATGAGCAATTCAACTCACGCCGAAGTATTGGTTTTGGGCGGCGGCCCCGGCGGCTACACGGCGGCGTTCCGCGCCGCCGATCTGGGCAAGCAAGTGGTGCTGGTCGAACGTCATCCGGTGCTGGGCGGCGTTTGCTTGAACGTCGGCTGCATTCCGTCCAAGGCCTTGCTGCATGTGGCGCAAATCATTCACGAAGCGGAAGCGATGGCCGAACACGGCGTTAGTTTCGGCAAGCCGCAGATTGATCTGGACTAGGTCAGAAGCTGGAAACAAAGCGTCACCGAG
>JAQTYP010000292.1 GCA_028688235.1 Methylomonas sp. | reverse complement strand
GATGGAACTGAGGATTTCTTCCATGGTAAATCCTGCTTGGGTGGCCAGTTTACTGCCGCCATCGATCTTTTTTACCGAGGCTTCAATCAGGCTTTTGATTTCCCCGGCAGATGCCGCAGCCCGTTGCGCAAGATTACGCACTTCGGCGGCCACGACGGCAAAGCCTTGTCCGTTCATGCCGGCGCGAGCGGCTTCTACAGCAGCGTTAAAGGCGAGAATATTAGTCTGGAAGGCGATGTCGTCTATCACCGAAATAATCTCCTCGATCTGCAACGAAGATGCTTTTATATCATTCATCGTGGAGACAACCTGACCCACCACCTCCCCGCCTTGACCGGCTATTTCGGCAGCGCCGATGGCAAGCTGGTTAACCTGCTTAGCGTTTTCGGTATTGTGCTGAACGGTGGAGGTAAGCTCGTACATGCTGGCGGCGGTTTCTTCCAATCTAGCGGCTTGTTCTTCCGTGCGATACGACAAATCATTATTACCCGCCGCAATTTCTTTAGCTCCGGCGTTAATACAGTCGGTGGCGTCCTTGATTTGATTGATTATTGCTTTAAGTTTTTCCACCGTGGTATTGGAGTCATCCTTAAGCTGTCCGAAAGTACCTTGGTACTCATTGGTGATGGTTTCCGTCAGATCGCCACGGGATAGAGCTCCCAATACGCGCGCTACTTCATTGAGGCCGGTTTCGCTGATAAACAACATTTGGTTGAGACCTTCGCCCAACTCGCGCAAAAAGCCCCGCTTGCCGCGCAAGTCAAAGCGCTTGGTGAAATCACCCTTGCTGGAGGCGACCACAATGGTGGCCACTTCTTTTTCCACGGTAACTTCGTCGGTACGGTCCTGCCATTCGACGACCGAACCCAGACGCAGCCCTTGTTCATTGATAACCGGATTAACAGTGACCACCATGGAACGGCCGCCCAAATCAATACCGGCGACATAGGCGTCGGTTAAAGAGGCCAGTAATTGCGCCTGATGCTCATGATTCTGATGAAAACCGTCTATTTTGCTGCCGAGCAGATTGTCGGCTGAAAAATCCGGCAAATTCTTACGGATGCCCTGCTCGGCTTTGCTGAGCATATCGCTGACCGATTTGTTGACATAAATAATTTCACCGTTGTTGTCAGCAATCATGACCCCCGTGCTGACATTATCCAGCGCGTTCTTGACCAGCAGGTTTTCATCCGCGATGCGCCGGGTTTCCGAGACATCGAAACCGAGCCGGGTCTGCATCGATTTGATCGCTTCCATGACTTTGCCGACTTCATTTTGGCGCTCTATTTCAATGACAGTGTTGTAATTGCCCTGAGCCATTTGGCGGAAATGGGCGATGGAAACTTCAAGCGGACAGATGATCACGCGAATCAGCGCCAAACCCTGCCATAGAACCAGCGCAATGCCCGCCACGATCAGACCCAAGGAAATAATGCTGATGGTTTCATAACGTCCCTCGGCAGCGTCGAACGCCTGTCCAGCCGCATCAAACTGCAATTGCATCAGTTGCTGGATGCTGTCTCCGACCATCGGGTAAAGATTGTCGATTTTGTCCGCAATGATCTCGGCCTGCGTCATGTCATTGGCCCGCAATGCCGCAATAGCCGGTTTTAAGCCATCCGTCACGAAGTTTATTCTGTTTTCGGCGAATTGGTTTGCCAGCAGTTTCCCCTCGTTTGTTAACCGAGTGGTCATATATTCATCCCAAAGCCGGGTGCTTTTTTCGATGTTTTGTTCCACTTCGGCGGTGTTTTTTAAAACAGCCTCGGGCGTTGGAGCATTGAGGCTGGCGATAATATTGAGCCGATTAATCAGCAGCAGTTTTTGAATCGCGGCAATTTGGCTTATCGGTAAGGTGCTGTCTTTATAGATGGTTCGCAGCCCTTCTTTGGCCTGGCTCATGCCGAATATGCCTATGCCGCCGATAGCCGGCAGCAACACGGACAGCAGAGCGATAACAGCGATCAGCCGGGATTTGATGTTGAAATCCCTGAGTAATTTGAATTGCTCCAACATGGAGACTTTAACGATTTTGCCATCCTGGATTTTCAGGTTGCGGGCCTTGCCCGCACGAAACAAGCGGTAAGCTTCATCAGCAGCCTTGACTTGCTCGCGATCCGGTTTGCTGCGGACCGACATGTATCCGACCACTTGGTCGTTCTCATGAATAGGCGC
This sequence comes from Methylomonas sp., assembly GCA_028688235.1. Taxonomy (GTDB): domain Bacteria; phylum Pseudomonadota; class Gammaproteobacteria; order Methylococcales; family Methylomonadaceae; genus Methylomonas. Next base: position 2,756 of record JAQTYP010000292.1, on the reverse strand, counting down.
GGCATTGGCCAACACCCAATAATAATCGCCGTTTTTGCAGCGATTCTTGACAAGACCGGTCCACGGACGGCCCGCTTTCATCGACCGCCATAAATCCGAAAAGGCTTCGGGCGGCATGTCGGGATGGCGCACAATGTTGTGCGGTACGCCGATCAGTTCTTCTTTGGAATATCCGCTAATACGGATAAAAGCATCGTTAGCATAGGTGATGACTCCTTTTAGATCGGTATTGGAAACAATAGAATCACTGTCGCTAAGAATATGTTCGACATCGGTCACTTGCTTATTAATTTTCATGGTCAGCTCCCTGTTTTACTTACTGGTTAACTTACGAAGCATTGATTCTTATTAAATTGCGTTTTATCTCCCCGTGTTACCCGTATTCCGATTCCGCTATGTCATTTGTTACGAGCAACTCCCCGGCAATTTATTCCGTGTCCGCTCCAAAAACCGCCGTACTCCCGCAATGCCCGCGCCAACATAGCGTTCAAAAAGCTCAGCCCCGCTGATGTTAAAGAACAGCACCGGCGCTTCCCCGGAAACCGTGCATGCCGGCAGGTTCCTTCCGGTTCCTGACGCCCGCGGCATACGTCCATCTAAGCTCTGGATATTTTCCAGCGTTGCTAAAAAATCGATGGACTCTCTAAACACCTGTTTGAGCGGATAAATTAAACCGGCCATCAAAACATTTCCCGGCAACATCGGTACGTTGGGATTTTTCTGCAAATTATCCATGTCGATACCTCGCCTTGATTCTGCGATGGTGAAAATGGTCTAGCGACTGGTCAAGAATTGAAACGATCTCTTCGCAGCAAGTAATATTCTTATTACTGCCAAGAATATGATCAGCCAGCTTGGCGACCGCAGACCAGTTTGCAGCATTACTTATAAAGTTAAATGCTACGGTAAATAACTCATCCAATTTTTCATCCTTTTGTTGTTTATCTGCGGGGAAAAATTGTAAATATTCATTGACCAAGGCAAGATCAGAGCTGCCGCCATAATTTTTTAACGCGTCCAGATTGACCAGCTTGTGATTAAACGGCTCATCATCCGTTTCGGCGACATGCTTAGCTTCAGCCAGCGGCCCGATCAGCAGATTAATAATGTCCGCCTCAAAAGCTATCCTATAGTCATCGACCAATTGCACCCTTCCATCTCTGCGTTCTGTTAACCCGTTCATCAGGCTGTCAATAGAAGGCGGCAACAATTCGATTAACCGCCCGCCTTCCACTCGTGCAATACATCCGTCATAAGCCGATTGATAAGCCATGCCGTCAATACCGCTCATTCCGTCCATATCCTTAAGAATGATGTTAAAAAAAACCGGCGGCAAACTTCTTGCCTTGTTATATAAATGAATGCCCGCAGCATGTCCCGCTTCATGGAAAGCAACACGCTGCTTATGCTCTAATAATTTATCTTGACCGCAAGCCTCAATTATTTTGTTTCGTTTCATATTAAGCACCCTGGATTTAAAAGAACGTCTATTCACTAAAATTTATACTGTCAACATGCGCCTAGCGGCGTTATCTTTTAACCGTTTCACTACCGCCCACTACCATAAGCCGCAATCTCGTAAGCAATCCGGCCCAGCGGCAGCTCCTTGTTCACTACGCCCAGTTTTGCCGCCTCTTTCGGCATCCCATAGACCACACAGCTGTCTTCATCCTGTCCCAGGGTACGGGCGCCCACGTCGTACATTTCTTTCAGCCCTTTGGCGCCGTCATCGCCCATGCCGGTCATGATGATGCCCAATGCGTTTTTACCCGCGCACTTGGCTACCGAGCGGAACAACACATCTACCGATGGGCGATGCCGGGTAACGGGCGGACCGTCCACGATCTCAACATGGTATTGCGCCCCGCTACGTTTGAGCAGCATGTGCCGCCCTCCTTGCGCAATCAGCGCGCGTCCCGGCAACACCCGGTCGCCGTTGACGGCTTCGCGCACTTCAATCTGGCTCAGACTGTTCAGGCGGGCAGCGAATGCGCCGGTAAATTTTTCCGGCATATGCTGCACGATAACGATGCCGGGACAGACGCGGCAGGGCGGTCAGTACGACTTCCAGAGCCTGCGTACCGCCGGTGGAGGTGCCGATGGCGACGACCCGATCAGTGGTTTCGGCCATGGCGCTGAAGGCGGCCGGAAGGATCGCATCCGCCGTTAATTTGGCTTGTACCGGCACGGCGGCAGTCGCTGTACCCAGTCGGCGCAGGTTGGCGCGGGCGGCGGCTTTGACTGCAACAATCAGACTTTCCGAGTCATCCTGCAAAAATTGTTTGACGCCTGCCTTAGGCTTGGTAACGATGCTGACCGCCCCGGCCGCCAGCGCCTGCATAGTGGTTTCCGCACCTTTCTCGGTCAGCGAGGAGCAGATGACTACCGGCGTGGGCCGTTCGGACATCAGCTTTTTTAAAAACGTGATGCCGTCCATGCGCGGCATTTCCACGTCCAACACGATCACATCGGGCCATTGCGTCTGCATCTTAGCCATTGCAAACACCGGGTCGGAAGCGGCGCCGATCACGTTAATACCTGAATCTTGCGACAGATTTGCAGTCAATACCTGCCGCACTACGGCGGAATCATCCACTATCAGTACATTAATCTGAGTCACCTTAAACTCCTGTTTATGGGGTCATGCTCGATGTTGGACATCACATTACTGTGCTTAACCCAAACATCACCGCTCCACACTTCAAAAATCACGTTGCGATATCCGATGTCGCCCAAGTGCTCTGACACGCAGGCAA
>JAQTYP010000291.1 GCA_028688235.1 Methylomonas sp. | reverse complement strand
TGGCTCCAACAGCAGCGAACCGGGTGAATTCATCGGCGGCAATCGGGCCCAGCCGCAAGCGCCTCATGAAAATCAGGGGATGCAGCAGGCCTTGATTGCAAACTATTCGATCACCGACGACATCGCGCTGTTCATCAACATTCCCTGGCAGGAAAAACGCAACAAAGTGTTGACTCAGTCGCAACCGGCGAGCCTGACTGCCCGGCAGGTGTTGGGAGAAACCATCACTAACGAAGATGGATTGGGCGATATAACGTTGGAAGGCCGTTACAATTTCTGGCACAGTACCCGATATGACAAATTCGCCAGCGTATTGCTGGGTACCACCTTGCCGACGGGTGAGTTTAATGGCAATCGCAGCTTCAACGCGCCAACGGGAAGAATGCTGGTGACTCGCGGGGCCGGCTTGCAATTGGGTAAGGGCGTTGCGACCTTTACCGGCGGTTTATTGTATTCCGAGCGCTGGAAAGACTTTTGGATACATGCCTCGGCCTTGCATCAAGTCAATCCGGAAAACGGTTACGATTTCAAATACGGCGACGTGACGACCGGCGGCTTGGCGTTTCATTACACGCCGAATTACGATTTGATGGTCGGCATAGAATTGGATGCCAGTTACACGCAGAAAAATGAAGACATGGGGTATGGGATCGGCAATAGCGGCGGTGTCGTCACCAATTTGGCATTCGTGTCGGATTACCGCTTCATGAACGCGTTTGGCGGCAATTTTAAATTGCGCGGTTCCGTGGGTTTGCCGATTTACGAGGATTTGAATTCCCGGCATTTTAGAAATGCCCGTGGCGACTATGTTCAAGTTCAGCCCGGCGACGGTTTCTTCGCGAATCTGGCCATTCAATGGACCTACCGAGAAGCACCGAACTATTGATATGAGTCGAAAACCGGTTTGCGAAGGCTGATCGCAGACCGGTTTATCTACTAAGGAATATGCACTTCTCGAAACATAAGCGTTGCGTAGGTTCGGTGACTCGCTTGACAGGGCGCCGTAAATACATTCCTTGTAGGCTTGGCGGCGGCTATCCCACCGCCTTCCTTCAACTTATTTCATGTTTTTTCCTAATCTGAAAAATGTCGATAGCCAGAGTTCTGCTGTTAAACGTCTTGATGGTCTATAGCCTTTGTTCGTCCGCGTTCTGGTTCGATTCCGAAGAACCCTTGCCGGCCGACGAAGCCTTTCAATTGGTCGCCGAATTGAAGGATGCCGAAACGGTGCGTTTATCCTGGGATATCGCCAACGGTTATTATCTGTATCGGGAAAAATTCCAATTCGTGTCGAAAACTCCGGGTACGGAGGTAAAAACGCCGGACTTTCCGTCGGGTCAAATCAAACAAGACCAGGCCTTAGGTGCGGTTGAAATTTACCGAGATCGGTTGGAGTTGAAATTGCCGCTTCGTTATCTTCAGGAAAAGCCTGCGCATATCACCTTGGAGTTGGGCTATCGAGGCTGCGCGGATTCCGGCTTTTGTTATATGCCTATCAAAAAACAAATCACGTTGGACGTATCCGATCGATGATTTCCATGGTAACCGTAGCCGTAGATCTGTAAAAAGGCGTGCGCTAAGCTCGGTATAGCGTATTTTCTCGCCTCCTTGATGCGGCTACCGACTTAAGCCGGGACAGTCAGAGGTTAAGCCGTTCGTGGTGAGCTTGTCGAACCATGAATGGCTTAACCGTTCACCCTTCGACAAGCTCAGGGCGAACGGTTAAGCCTCCCTCTGTGTCCCGTTTTAAACGAGAAGCCCTTGATGCCGAGAATGGGCAGTGATGCAATAGGTGTCAGATTTTTTTACACGGATTTCATGGATACAGACGGTTAACTTGTTTGCAAGCGCGATGAAAATTTTTTGCGATTGATCTCGCAAAATAAATAAATTATTGATTTTATGAGCTTTTATTTTAAAGGCATTGAGGCGGCTTGCGGTAAAAGCTAACTCTAAATCTCTGTCGAAAATTTTTACAACCCTCCTGTTTTTGTTCAGCAAATAATTCATAACCTACTGATTAATATTGAAATTAAATAGTGGTGTGAATTTTGCTCCTTGCTTGGGCGCAAGTAAACATAGACAAAAACAATGCATTTGGAGAGTTAACTTTATGCCTACATTTCAAAAACGTAATCACTCGAACTTCAAGCCCACACTGCTGGCCGCGACTATTGCCACACTTTTGGTGTCGGGCAATGTCTTGGCTTCGACAGTGACCTCAAACGGCAATAATGGCAACAATGGCTCGAGCGGGGCTTCAGGCAACCCCGGCAATCCGGGTAACGACGGCGCCGCAGGGCAAGACAAATCGTTCGATTTGATAGACATCGACACGGCGGAAACTTCCAATACCTTGACCGTCAATGGCGGCGTTGGTGGTAATGGCGGTAGTGGCGGTAGTGGTAGTCCTGTGGGTTCGAACGGCGGCGATGGCGGTCAAGGAGCGATTGGCGGCAATGCCACGGCCAACACCGAAGTCGGCAAAACCGGCGTGACATCCGACGCCTTGTCTGCAACGGCCAGAGCAAATGGCGGTCGTGGTGGATACGGCGGATCGGGCGGCTATGCTTACGGTACTGGCACATCTGGCGACGGCGGCAACGGGGCCGATGGCGGTCATGCGTCCGCGACGGCCACTGCCGGCAGTAGCGCCGCATCCTCGGCCACAGCCAGCGCGACAGCCAACGGCGGCGATGGTGGTTACGCAGGCGATGCGGGCGCGACTTATCAATCGGGCGGTAACACCGCTCAATCCGGCACCAGCGGAGCGGCTGGACAGGGCGGCAATTCCACCGTCGATGCGCAAGCCTCCGCAGCCGGTACGATTAACGTTACGGCTAATTCCACTGGTGGCACGGGTGGACGTAACTCCGATCATCAAAGCGGAAACGGCGGCACGGCGAGTGTGGGCAGCGTCTCCGGCACATCAACCGGAACCGGTAACGTAACGATAAACAGCACCGCGCGCGGTGGTCATGGCGGTAACACGTCAGACGGCACGGCGGGCAACGGCGGCAATGTCGAGTTCGTCAATCCGATATCGGGTATCGCCAACTCAGGCAACGTCTCGGTCAATGCGTGGGGTTACGGCGGTAACGGCGGCAGTGTCACCAGTTCGAACGCCACCGGCAATGCCGGTTCAGGCGCCAGCGTTAGCTTGAATAACGTGGCAAACGGCGAAACCACGGGCTCTCTAACGCTTAATCAACGTGCTACCGGCGGTAATGCCGGTTATGTCTATGGTAATGGGGACGTTGGTATTGCGGGTTCGGCCAACAATTTACTCAGCAAAAGCACCAGCCAGGCTAGCCACCTCAATCTGGATACCTCTGCTTACGGCGGCAATGGCAGTGACCGTTACACCAACGGACCGGCTGCCGGAAACGCCGGGAATGCCAGCAATACGGTCGAAGCTTCCAACAGCGTCGGCATAGCGAATGCGTATGGTCGTGCCACTGGCGGCACGGGGGGGACTGGCTACTACGGCAGCAACGGCGGTAACGGCGGTAACGCCATCAACACCACGATCGCCACCAGTACCGGCAGCAGCAGTGCGGCTTACGCCGATGGTCGAGCCAACGGTGGTAGCGGCGGTCATGTCTATTATGCCGGCCCATTGCGTAACGGCGGCAATGGCGGCGATGCCAGCAGCAGTTCGACCGCGATTTCATCCGGCGGGACTGCTTCGGTAAGCGATAGCGCAACCGGCGGTACTGGCGGCAGCGTGAGTTCCAGCGCGATAGGCAATGGCGGTCACGGCGGTAATGCACAATCCGTGGCGTATGGCGAGGGTGCTGGCAATAGTAGTTTTACCGTGAGTGCCTCGGCACGCGGCGGCAGCGGCGGATCAAGCGCAGGTGAAGGCACCACTAGAGGCAATGGTGGTAATGCATCCGCTAGCGCGACCGCCATTGGCGCTGCAACCACCTATGCTAACGCGTACGCCTACGGCGGCCAGGGGCAACAGCACGGTAATGCCGATGCCAGCGCTTATGTGGAAAGCGGCAATCATCAAGGTAATGCGATCGCACAAACGCAGACTTCCAATGCGGGTATTGTCCAGTATGCTTATTCCAATGCAAATGCTTACGCCAATGGCGCGGCTACATCGGTTTCCAGCTTTCATCTGGGTGGGGCGGTACAAGCGGCCAATCAGCAAAACGCGGTGGCTCTGGGCACCATCCTGCCGGATAACAGCTCGGTGATTGCAGAGCTCGCCAACAACCAGAACGTGGCCAAGAACTTCGATCTGGGTAGTATCGGCACCAGCAACGCTCTGGCTTATTTGACCATGGGTGGCGGCTCCGCCGATGTCATAGGCAACGGCTCGTCCAGAACCTATTATTCGGATTATCAATTGCAATTGGATATGTCCGGTTTTAGCAACCCGCAAAGTTTGCTGCTGGGCTTGATGGATGCGGAAGTCGTCGGACAGGGTTTTGATCTGTTGCATTTCGATGTTTCCGTTGAAGGTACGACTATGTTTTCGGCTAACTTCCTGGATACCGCCAGCGCCAATGCGTTCTTTGCAGATAACACCCTGCATTTGGGTGATTGGGCGAACTACATTAGTGCCGATAATATCCTGAACTTAGCATTCAATTTGAATATCACCACCAACGATCAGGGGGCGCGCTTTTACAGCGAGTTCTTGTTGGGTAACGCCACCTTGGGTTCAGGCACGACGGTAGTTCCCGTGCCGACGGCGGGTTGGTTATTCTTGTCTGCCTTGGGCGCCATGGTGGGAGTGAATCGTCGTCGTAAAGTTTGATAGACGATAGCGCCCACTTTAGGACTGAAGCGCCCATGCTCTTCGCATGGGCGCTTTTTTATTTTAGGCGCCTTACCAACTGCACGTTTTTTCGACCTTTTCGCCAAACTGCAGCGCAAGAAATACACAGGCGACGGAGGCAATCGCACGAAGATCGGAAGAGCACA
>JAQTYP010000290.1 GCA_028688235.1 Methylomonas sp. | reverse complement strand
AAGGGTCGCCTTCGTAACGGGTAATGGCCGTCATATTGTCGGCATCGGTGAACACCGCCAGTTGCCCCGGCGGCTCGATCGTCGCGTTCAGACTCAGCCCCGGCGCGTGGCGCAATGGCGTAATTCCACTATTGACGACACTGACGACGCCCAGCGGGCTGGAATTGCGGGCTATGATTTGAGTGCCCGGTATCAGCAGCAATTGAGGTTGACTCTTGTAGGGCGATACATTCAGCGGCAGCAACTGAGTCGTCATTACCAGCGCGGCAATGCCCAGGAAAACCGGAACGCCAAACCAGGCCCCCCATTCGGCACCACGGTCGGCGGGACCGCAACGCCAAGCGATCCATGCCGAGACGACCGCTGACAGAATCAACACGGCCAGAATCTTTTGCGGAAACAGTAAATTGAGCAACACGATGATGGCTATGCTACCGCCCCCAGCGCCCAGCAAATCGGCGGCATAGACAGCCGAAACGTCGTTCCGGTAATAATAAAACGCCAAACCGATGACATTAGCCGCAAAGAAGAATGGGATGGCCAACAGCAGGTAAACCGCGAACAAATTCAGCCATTGCAGCGGCATCCATAGCATTTCGGCCGGATGGAATTGAAATTGCTGGGCCAGCAGAAAACACAGCGGGGCAGCAACGCCGAACAGTACAATGTTCGCGCCTATCGTCGCCGAAAAATTCCGCACCATTCGCTCGCGGTTCAGCGCCAATACCATGCCGCTGACACCGTAACCGAGCAAGGCCAAGCTAATGATCATATAGGCAAAGTGGTGCCATTGTATGACCGAAAACAAGCGCATCAACAACACTTCGTATGCCAGAGCCGACGCCGAAACCATGCCGACAGCGGATAAAAATGCAGCCCCCGGTTTGGCGGCGCCCATGTCAGTGCGTCCCGGTCAGAGGCACGAAACTGACCGGCAGAATTTGCCGGGTCGTGACTTTGCCGTCGGCGCCTTTGATCACCAGGATCAAATATTGATTCATGAAAGCCGAACCGACGGGAATGATCATGCGACCTCCCGGCTTGAGCTGCTTGATCAGCGGCGGCGGAATATGGCTGGCCACGGCGGTCACGATGATCGCATCGAAAGGCGCCTCGCTTTCCCAGCCGTAGTAACCGTCGCCGCTACGGGTATGTACGGCGGTGTAGCCGGTCTGCTTGAGATTGTTTGCCGCCTGCTCGGCCAGTGGTTCGATGATTTCGATGCTGTACATATCTACACCCAATTCGGCCAGGATGGCGGCCTGATAGCCCGAGCCGGTGCCGACTTCCAGCACCTTATGACCGGGCTCGGGTTTGATCATTTCGGTCATGATCGCGACGATGTATGGCTGGGAGATGGTCTGCCCGTAGCCTATTGTCACCGGCTGATTCGAATAAGCGTAGGCGCGCCGGTTGGCCGGAACGAATTCGTGCCTGGGCACCTTGCGTAGGGCATCCAACACCCGCTTGTCCAAAGCCTCTTGCTGCAAATAATCGCGCGTAGACGCCACCATTGCCTCGACTTCGCCCACCAAGTCCTCGCGTTGGCGCTGCCAATCCTTCTCGCCTACGGCAAGGCCTGAAAACAGCAACAACACGATGCCGATCACGATCAGCCAAAAAATCAGATGTAGCGTTTTTTTCATCTTCCAAACCTCCCGACGTGCAGCCACCCACGGCAGTCAAAGCTCAACTGGCGTAAGATCACGAACTTTCGTAATTGCCAGGCTGGTGATTACGGTCTATTGTTCGAACGCTAGGCACCGGAATCAAGATCATCTAAAGATAGTCGCCGGGAGGATATTAGCAATTCAATCCCTCTGGGGACGCTTATCTACATCCTTATTTTTGCAACCCACTTTCTTTGTACGCCGATGACACCGGCCTGAGGAGATACCGACATGAGCCTGACCCTAACATCAAACGACTTCCCGCATCAAGGCGAAATACCTAAAATTTGTACTTGCGACGGCTACGACCAGTCCCCGTCCTTGAGCTGGTCCGGCGTTCCGCCGCTAACCCGAAGCTTAGTGTTGATAGTCGACGACCCGGATGCGCCCGATCCGGCCGATCCCAAAATGACCTGGGTGCACTGGCTGCTTTATAACCTTCCGCCGGCAGCGATTGAACTGCCGCGAGCCGTAGCACTGGCCGATTTGCCCCAAGGCTGCCGGCACGGCAAAAACGACTGGAATCGCATTGGTTACGGCGGACCTTGCCCACCAATAGGCCGGCATCGTTATTTTCATAAACTTTATGCCTTGGACATCGTATTGGCCGACTTGCATCAGCCTGACAAAGCTCGGCTGGAAGCGGCCATGGCCGGCCATATCCTCGCCAAGGCCGAACTGATTGGAACCTATCAGCGGCGATGACTAAAACGACTCGAGACCCGCTCAGTTCGACGGCGAAAGAAAAGCAGCAAAACGCCGGCGCATATCGGCCATGTGCGAGCCTTCCCAATAAACACGCCGGCAATCGCCGCAGCGATAAAAAACCTCGTAATACAAACGGGTCTTGGGTTCCAGGTTTTGCAAAACCTCGGCCTTATCCACGGGGACCAATCTGCCGTTACAGACCAGACAACGCTCGAACGGCCTAATCGCTTGGTACAGGTCGAAATGACGCACGACCTCTTCGATCTGACTTTGCACGTCGACGGCACGCACCCAATAACCATGACTGATTTGTTTGGCAAACAATAAGCGCCTATCCCTGGTCAGCACGATACGTTGTTGGTCGGCCGCAATCTTCGCCACTTCGGCATCGTGATAGTCGTTCCGGTAAAGGGCATCGAAACCCAGCAAGCGTAAACGTTTGGCCAGCTTCCCAAGATTGACGTCCAGCACGAAACGGGGATGTAGAATTGGCTCGCGTAAAGCGAGCAATGACTCGACGTTCAAGCGCCTGAATGCTGGAAAAACGGCGACGCGGTCGTCGCTCTGCAACTGATAATCGAAGCCCACCGGACGGCTGTTAACTATGATCAGTTCGACTTCGGTATGGGGTACGCCCATGGCCTCTATGGGATCTTTGATGCCGGGATGGCCGTTGAAACGGTAAAGCGTCGTTTGCTGCCGTTTGGACGGCGACAGAAAATCGTTCAATGCATCGTAAAACCGAAATTCCGCAAGATATTTCCTGTCCATGCATCCTCCGATGGCGCCGGAAAAAACATTTTGCCGACGAAATATACGATAGCTTTCAAATAGTTGCCAGCATAGAATCATCCCAAACCAGGGGGGGCATACGTTGCCGATGCCTGACTGAGTTACTCTATTCTTTCAGGTATTCCATTTTTGGAAAATCGCCTTAGGATTTCGCTACAAATAACTTCCTTTTGATTTTGTTGGGTTACGCTACGCTAACCCAACCTACATTTTGACTTTTACGACAGCCTCCTTAATCCATAACGCTGGATCAATATCCTGCAAGCATCCGCCGCCAATTCTACATTCGGCTCAGACGAAGGCCTACCGAAATAATAACCCTGAGCAAAATCGGCCCCGCTTTCCAAGGCTAGCATGGCTTCGAACTCGTCCTCTATGCCTTCCATGACCACCTGGCAGCCGGCATCCTGCAGCATATCGACCAAGCGCGGCAGCCCCCTTCTAGCCGCTTTATCCGATCGGGCGAAGGTCAGATTCGATCGGTCCAGCTTGACGATATGGGGCTTGATGCGCCAAATGCGGCCAAAGTTGGAATGTCCGACGCCGAAATCGTCGATGGCTACCAAACATCCTCTTTCCCGATAAAACGCAATGGAATCGGCCAATTGACTATCATCCAATACCTTACCCTCGAGAATTTCGATGACCACGCGGTCGGGCGACAATCCAACCTGATTCAGGAATTCTTCGAAAAAAGAGCCGAAACATCGCCCCCGGATACTGACGACGGGGTTTACGTTCAGAAATATCAGCCCTTGCTGCTGAGCCTTTACAAAATTACAAAGGTGTAAAGCCCGACAAAGCCTATCGAGATAAACCAAGTCCGCCTCGTCCTTGACCTTATCGAATAAGACGATAGGGCTGACACAGTGGCCATCGGGCTTTGTTGCCCGCACCAGCGCTTCATAGCCGATCGGCTGGGCGTGATTCAGGCTGATAATGGTTTGGAAGGCACTGTGCAAAGTCATGTCGGCGTAATGAGCGACTTCGCCGGACAGCGTTGGCATCAGCGATTGTTGCACATGTTTCAGCATCGTCATGGTTCGGCTCATGATACGCCGATTCCGTAAGTCCCCGATCGCTGCTGTACTTGCGTAACCTGGAACTGGCCTGCCAAATGTTTCAATTTTTGCGAAGTCTGCCTGGATTGAACCACGCTGAAATTCAATTCATCCAGCGCTTCACGCATCGATTCGGTCATCTCGGCCACGCCTTGTACCCGCGTACCGTAACTATAAGCACTTTCGGCAATGCTCTGAATCAGCGCGAACATACGTTCTAAGATTTCCTGCATGCCGGTATTGTCGGAAGCGGCTTCCTCGGCCAGACGCAAGCCTTCCTCCATACCGGCGGCCCCGGACTCCATGATATGAACGGCCTCTCTGGCTTGCGCCTGCACGGTAGATATCATCTGGCTGATTTCACAAGTCGCAGACCCCGTCCTTTCCGCCAGTTTGCGCACTTCGTCCGCGACGACGGAGAAACCGCGACCGGCCTCACCGGCTCGCGCTGCCTCTATGGCCGCATTCAAGGCCAGAAGATTGGTCTGATCGGCGATTTCGTTGATTACCTGGACGATTTTACCGATTTGCTCGGTGCTGTCGCTGAGCCGGCGTATCGTTTGCGAGGATGATTCGATAGAACTGCGTATGCCTTGCGTGCGTTGCTTGACCAAGCCGAACTGCTGCTGGGCGTTATCGACGGCCTGCTGCATCGCGCCGCGAATATCCGCGGTAGTCTGGGTAGCCGAATCGATGTCTTTCATTTGCTGCCGCAACGAA
>JAQTYP010000289.1 GCA_028688235.1 Methylomonas sp. | reverse complement strand
GTATTTTGGTATCACAGCATTGTCCGGGCTATCTTAACGAAAGATTTGGCTATGCGATGTAATTGCGGCAATACCGAACGGTTTTTTATCGCCGGCTTGCTCAGCAGTATCGGTAAACTGATTTTCTTTACACAATACCCGTCACAATCGGCGGAAATTATTCGTAAAGGTAAGCGCGGCGAGGCCGAGTTAGCGGAAGCCGAGCGGGAAATGTTCGGCTTCGATTATGCCGAACTCAGCGCAGAATTACTCAAGGAATGGAAGTTACCACCGGAGATTTGCGAAATGATCGCTTACCAGCTCCATCCTATGGAAAGTCCGAATCAGAAATCGGAAGCCTCGATTCTACATGTGGCTTTATCGATTTCAGGTATTATCCAGCCTTCCGTAGGACATGATATTTGCGATATCCAGGCTCAGGTTTCGGATACGGTTTTCGATGCTGGTGTGTTAGAGCATCTGCAATTAACCTCGGATGAGATCGAAGTCATCACGCGGGAAGCCTTATTTCAATCGATGGAAGTTATGTTGATCCTTCGTCCGGAAAGTATGACAATTTTTTAGGACGGGAAACGGCGGCAATTCGTATTCGCTGATCGCCACTTCTACTACCGTGTGGGAGCCCTTGTTATGGTTAAAGTGATGCGAAACCGACGAGAATCCGCTTTGGCAGCGTAAGCAGAAAACAATCGTAATTGATATGACAAGCATGCCGCCAGAACTTATCACTCATCAACACCACTGGGCCAATCGTCTGCAAACGGCGTTGCTAATATCTTTCGCACTTCAAAATTCGGCACATCCACTCCCTCGCCCTCCGGAGAGGGAGCTTTTACGACAGCCTCCTCTGGGCGAGTGCGCGTCGATTCCAGCCATTCGCCGACGCAGAGATGCAAGCCTGCTTGCTGCAAGGGCGGTAGATGGTCGTAAGCGTATTTTTGATAGAGGGCGTGGCGAAAGCCGTAGCGGCCCGGTTCTCCGGCGGCGGCTTGGATAAAGTGCCTTAGATGCGCCAGATTTTCGCAGCATGCCTCGACTTCGACGCTATCGACCGCCAGCGCAGCCGCCACGGCTTCCGCCGATAAGTTCATGCCGACCACGCTGGCGGCTCGCAGAACACTCCGGAAATCATCCGACAATCGCTCGAACTGCCGGGCCAAGAGTTGTTGCGCGCCAACTTGAGATCAGCGATTTGAGACTCGCTCAATGGGAGAGCGTTAGGTTCTGTAACGGTTAACAAGGGCATACGCTGGTGAATTATTGATCGTAAGCTATTTTACTTTTTATGGGGGACTATTTTTAGGAAATGGCCTAAGGCCTATCCAAGAGTTTGCCTAATTCCGCCAATGGTTCTTCCCGCCCAACCAAGCTGGCTGTGCTAGACAAGAATTGGATAGATGCGTTAAGGGATAGTGTCGTTTTTTGGGCGTCGTCGGATGTTACGTCGGCGATGAAACGGTAGCCTAAGCGGTGAGCGGTTTCGATGTAACGCGGTGCCGTGGGGTTGTCGTCCAGCGCCTGCCTGAGCGTGGTGATGGTGTTTTTAAGTACGCCCTAGCTGACGAAGCGGTGACCCCAGGCGGCGTCGAGTAATTCGTCCTTGCCTACCAGGCGACCGGAACGTTCCACCAGATAAATTAAGGCTGCCAGCGTCTTGGGAGGATGGGGGATGCCTTTGTCGCCCTTCAATAGCTGGGCGCCGGCCGGAGCTAGACGGAAAGGGCCGAAACGAAACAACTCATCATTCATGGTTCAAAGCACCGGCGGGTACGCAAAAGAGACAACCGTGGCAGACACCAAATCCTTTTGTGACGGCTTTTTCCGGCAGGATTCCAAAGTGGCGCGAAGTAGTGTTGGCTAAGCGAAGAGACGGAAGAAAAATCGCCGACTCTCCTTCGGTGGGGCGAATGCCCAAGTAAAAATTCATCCACGGCCGACCAAGGGGATCGGCCACTATGCAAACTTTGGGAAAAACCATTATCGCCGCTCGGCAAGATCCACGGCTTAGCGATCCCCCGAACTGAAATGACCTAAGAACTCCTGCAGGTTTTCCCGGCTAGGCTGCAGGCCGAATCGCTCGTAAAGTTTGTTGACGTGATCGATCACGGTATGGCGGCTGATGCCGAGCCGGCTGGCGATGTCGGTCAAAGAACGGTTTTCGACGAACTCCAGGCAGACCTGGCGCTGACGCAAGGGTAGATCCAGCGAACTGATCTGGCGCCAGTAGGCGATGCGGCGCGGAATATAGCGCACGATGTCCATGCCGATTGCGCCGCCGCCATTCTCCACGAACGAAGACAGCAGCCTGGCGCGGAAATCGATGCGGCCCCAAGGTGTCCTGAGCTCGAAGGCGGGAGCAGGAGCCGGTTTGCCGCGCACGATGTTTTGCAGGGATGCGCAAATTCGCCGGATCTTGGTTTCCACACCCAGGCTTTTGGCGTTCTGGTCGAGACGCCTGAATTTGGGATAACCCGTCAAAAAAAGTAGTTGTCGGCCGGCATCGTCGCCGTATAACAGATTGCCTTCGTAATCGAATACCGCCATGCCTCGCTCGCCGATGCGTTCGAAATTGGAAGCTTCGGCATCGATGGGCGTGGAAAAGAGCAGCGAAAGATAGGCGGCGAATTGCTCGTAGCTCCGGCTATCGGCATCGGTAAAGGCATGCACCTCGGTTTGGCGATTCAGGCCGATGGAACCGCGCACTAGGCCTTCGGCGTCGCGGATGGGAATGCATATGCTGCATTCCCCGCCCACGGCATGCATGATCTCGCCGTAAAACGACGAACGGTAATAGCCTTTGTCATGTCGGCCGCCGACCAGCGTCGCCCGCTCGTTGCGTTGATACCAGTCAAGGCTATTCCAGCCGGGGATGCCAAGCTGATCGAAAATGCTCAAATAATCTTGCCAGGTGGAAGCATCGCCGGCGTCGCAGTAAAAATGACAGGGCCTTTGCCGGGCATCGACCCAGATGAATTGACCGTTGTCGCAGCCCATCCATCGGCTCAGCCCTTTCAGCAGATCGGGCATCACGGCTTCGCTGGGCAAGCCCAGGCTGCACAATTGTTGCAAGCTAGCCAATAAGGCATCGTCTCGTTTAGGCCCTTTCGTCATAGCGCTTTGGTTCCAAAAATATCCGCATGTCCGTCACTGGCCTAGCTTCGTCTATCGGCCAAAGTGATTGGATTATAGACGATCGTTGTTTGCATCGCACCGCACCGCTCGCATGAAGATGGCAAGCGGCTGCCGTTTCTTTTTTTCTTTTAGTTTCCTCCTTGATCGGGCCGATCTTCGGAGCCGGAACCCCGATATATGGGGTGTCGGCTGGCGACGGCGAAAAGTAATATGCATTATGCGCTATGGAGGGCTTCTGAACTGAGCCGCCAAAAACGCTCGCACATTTGAATATGGGGAACACGTGGTTGCTGCCATCGATTATTGCTTATTTCACAAGACTGAGGTCAATGCTTGGACGAAAGGCATTTTCGGACAAGCCTTTTACTTACCGCGCAAAGGCCCGCGCCGCATAGGACGGGCGGAGGGTTTACAGATATGAAAAAGCTCCATTTCGGTATCTATAGTCTCGATCCGGCCGCCGCCTGTCTGTTGAAACACGGCGAAACCGTACCCTTGCCACCCAAGGCTCTGGCCTTCCTCGGCTTTTTGCTGGAACAACGCGGCCGGTTGGTGGCCAAGGATGAATTGCTCGACAAGGTTTGGGGGCACCGCTTCGTCAGTCAAGGCGTGTTAAAAAATACCGTGACCCTGCTCAGGCAAGCGCTAGGCGACGATCCCAAGGCTCCCCGTTACATCGAAACCGTCCACAGGCTCGGTTACCGTTTCATCGCCGATATTACGACTGGCTTTTCATCCAGGCCACAACCGCTCGCGAATGCCGATTCGGTCTGCTACGCAGGCGATAGTTCCTTGGTCGGAAGAGATGAGACCCTGGCTGAACTGTGGCGAATCCTGGATAACGCCGCCGAAAGCCAATCCCGGTTGGTATTCGTCAGCGGCGAGGCGGGCATCGGCAAGACGGCGTTAATCGAAACTTTTGCCCGAGCGGCGGCGTCACGGGCTTCCTGCGGCCGCGGCCAGTACTTCGAACAATATGGGACAGGCGAACCCTATATGCCGGTATTGGAGGCACTCAACGATTTGATGCGGCAGGAATCCGAACGTTTGCTCGAATTGATGCGACAAGTCGCCCCGTCATGGCTAGCACAGTTGCCTTGGTATCGGGAAAGCGCTTGGCCGGACTCCCGGCAAGCACCGACGGCCGTTTCTCCGCTGCGCATGGCTAGGGAGCTTGGCGAGTTTTTAACCCGTAGCAGCCGAGAAAAACCCTTGATTTTAGTGTTGGAGGATCTGCATTGGAGCGACCGGGCCACCTTGGACCTGCTGGCTTATCTGGCTCGGCGCAGACAAGCGGAACGCTGGATGATCGTAGCCAGTTACCGCCCCGAGGATGCCTTGCTGGCCGGTCATGAATTGAAGGCCGTGCGCAGGGAATTGACGATTCAAGGCTTATGCCGCAACGTTGCCTTGCAACCCTTGTCCGAAATCGCCGTCAAGGAATACCTCGCCCGGCGTTTTCCCGGTCGGCAAATACCGGATGCTTGGATAAAAACCTTGCGCGATAGGACCGATGGTTTGCCCTATTTTCTGGTTAGGTTGGTCGAAGGCCTGCAGAGTGAACAAATCTTGGCCGGCGATGCAGACCAGGGTGGATTGTCCGCTCCGCTACCCGAGGGCATGGCACTCTTGCTGGCGCGGCAGTTTGAAAGGCTGCCCGATGGCTATCGGCGCGTGCTGGAAGCTGCCTGCGTGTCCGGAACGTCGTTCTCGGCCGAAGCCGTGGCGGCCGCGTTGCAGGAGGACGCAGCGGAAATCGAAGCATGCCTGGAGAATTTAGCGCGCATGCGCCAGTTCATAGAGGCCGGCGAAGACTCGTCGGCGAGGGCTTACCGATTTCACCATGCCTTTCAGCGGGAATTCGTCCACGGTCGTTTGTTGCCGGCGCAAAGGC